>JABFGF010000005.1:0-300000 GCA_013112635.1 Calditrichota bacterium
TGATATTAATTCTATTTCTTTAATTACACGCTTGTCTAAACGCGTCGTTCAACAGTATATTGAGCTCATCCCTTTAGGCAATTAAATGTTCTAAAAAGACAAGCTATGGTATCATTTGATACTATTTTAATAAGATCATTTTTTTAGTTTGAACAATGGGTCTTTTTTCTTTGACGTTCATAATAAGTTGATAAAAATACACACCGCTCGCATAGCCTGAAAGATCAATTTCCATTTTATGACTTCCGGAGGATTTTGGAAAGTTCTTTAATATTTTTATAACTCTTTGCCCACGAATATTATAAATAGTCAGCGACACTTTTGCCGGCTCAACTAAATTAAATTTAATATTTGTTACAGGATTAAATGGATTTGGATAGTTTTGAAAGAGTTCGTACTCGGAAACAACCTTTGGGTTTTTCTTGATTGATGTAAAAACTGTGTTTTGAGATCCGGGTGTTCCTTTAACTATTTGAGAAGCAATCCAGTAATCTGCTAATGCGTTGTCTTTAAAAGGGCTTGTTAACTCTAAGCTTGGCCCATTGCCACGCGGCGCAGAAGGCCATGGCGCACTTATCCCAAATTCAACATGATCTATAGCAATGCCGGAACTGCTAAATAACCGAACTATGTCACCATCTTTGCCGAGCCCAAAAGGCAGGTTCCCAACAATGTTTGTTACATCAGGATGCTGCAATTTAAAAACAGTAGTATCTCGGCAAAAAACAAGATATCCATTCGCTCCTATTATAGTATTTTGGGGAATGGTAAATGGTGTATCATCTTTGTCATCTTTTAAAACCCAACCGGAAATATTTTTGGCATTAGAAGAAGGATTATAAAGTTCGATCCAGTCTTCGGTTTCATACGTAAGCGATGCCTTATACATAATCTCATTTATTATTACCGAGCTGGATTTTAAACTGAGTTCATCAACCAGGCCCATATCACTCCCGCCAATACCTGCGCTGGTTCCGGGTGATTGTGGTTTCAAAAAATAATACTCATCAAATAATGGAACGCCGGTTATATTGCCCGGCAAATCATCATAAAGCGTATCATTAGTCATGGAGTACGAAACATCAATTCCACCTTCATACGGTCCCTGTTCGGCCTTAGTATAATTACGGATATTTAGATTACTGTTATTATAAAAGATACTGTTTGTTGCTGTAATATGACCAGTATTTGGGGTATGATAACTATCTCCAAAACGCAATCCATGAACATTATTTATTGCCACAGAATGATCTACAAAAACTTGCGGACTGCCATTACCTGCTTCAAATCCATTAAAATTTCGTAACGAAACGGTATTAAAAATTCGTACTGTATCTTTACCTGATGCCGCAACGCCTTCATGTACCCACCCCTCAATCCAGCAGTTTTTTATCATTAGGTTGCCTCTATTATGATCAATTGCATCGTCCTTACCATCAATAAAAAAGCTGTTTTCGATGAGTGAATAGCTGCCATCTGTGGCACCATAATCTATATGAAATCCATCATTGTCAAAATCTGAGGAGGGTGGACCACTCAGATCATCAGGGATATCAATTAAATAGCATTTGTTAATATGTACCTTAGAATGATGAAATTCTCCGCCATGCAAAGCCCTTGATGTAACACTGTTTTGCATAGTAAAATTACTGTATATGCTCCCCACGGCTTTACCAATAGATTTTAAAATATAAACATTATCCATTGTGACAGAGCTGTTTTCCTTTGCAAACAAAGTGGGTTGAATGTTCATATGCGCCCATCCTTTTGTTGGGTCACCACCACCCTCAAGAAAAAAACTGTATTCTATTCGTGAGTCGGAGTTGTAAAATTCAATTCCACCCCAGGATTCACCAGGGTTATAACTTGAAAATACAACGGGATAGTTTTTATTGCCCTCAATTAATAAGGTACCTGCAACTGCAATATTTACATGTCTTTTTACTTTAACACGTGTTCCAGATTTGATTAACAAGGTTGAACCACCTGTAATATTCAAGTCGTCGTCAATGATGTGTTCAACCTGATTATCCCAAACTATCATTTCGCCGGAGATTGACCCGGAATAATGCACTTGTTCCAAAGTATTATCTACTTTTATATTTTTGCTTTCACTTTCAAATCCTTCTCGATTTATATAAAGTTGAAAATCTGATTCACTGCTGTTTTCACCAAAAAAGATACCGGTTCCCTTTTTTAGCTTAAAGCTGGAGTCAGCGAAAGCATCGCCATGAAGGAAAGTGAGGGAATCTGAAACAAGGGCGTTTATCTCTTTGTTAACAGATCGTACTCTAAAAATTACTGGAACAAGATCATTGGTTTTTACAACTGCCGGGGCAATTATTTCATAATAATCAGATTCAAATGCATTTATAAAAATAGGTTCCAGCGTTGAAATATCTGCAGGGTCAACTGTTATAGAACTATTCTGTTCTAATTCTGAATTGCTCCAACCGGCAAACTCAAAACCTGGTTTCGCGATGGCTGTAACCTGAATCGGGATTCCCGGGAAGTATTTTCCGGACCATGAAAATTGATCTACATTAATAGAATTTATTTTTAGGCTGCCTTTATTCTCATCCTGTGTAACTGTAATTGTTTTTGCAGCATCCAGGCCAAAATGATCTTTAATATGATTCCTGACAATATCCGGCCGGTCGGTTGCAAAATCACGAAGATGATCAAGGTTATCATTCCATTTGCTTACCGAGCTATTCCAACGCACAGCTTCATTTGGGATTTCATCCGATATAAGTCCGGCAAGTGAGTCAATCATTGTAAATACACTATCACTCCTGCAAAGCTCATTAAAAAAATCTGAAACACGGTTAATAAACTTTATTTTATAAGATTCGTTTTCCAACAATTTTTTCATCATCAGGTTGCCCCAACGTTCATTTACCGTACTCTGATAAAAGGCGACGTTTTCCCAGGTTTTGTCTGTAAAAGTTCGGTCCATATCCCAAATTGCCCAACGCCAGCGACCGGCCGCATCCTTTTCTTTAAAAGCAAAAACGCCCCAAAGCCAACTGCGGTACTCTGTGCATTGTACCAATGCCTGAAGTGAAGTAAAGTTTTCTATATCAATCATGGTGGTCGCTTTTTGATAAACGGAATCACTAGTAAAATCACTGTTTTCGAAAAAATCCCACATAGCATTCCATTCATCAAATGTGCCCCATTGCAAAAGCGGCCCTTTTTTATCATAGCGGATAAGGTCAAAATCCGCCAGACCCAGATGATCTTCTATAAAATATTCATTAATACTTTCCCGGATATTATATATACCCCAATAGTCATTATTAAGATAGAGAATTGCAAAATTTCCTGATGCTGTTAGACCGCCGGTTTTTTGCCAAAGCCCGCTTGTCAATGGATCGCGCAGCAGCGTGCCTTTACTGTTTGCCGGGGAAATATCATCATCATATCCGGCTCGTAATACAAGATTCTTAAATGATTGCACTGTCGGCAGGTCAAACATATCATAGTTTAATCTATCCATGCTGTAACCTGTTTTGAAAAATATGCGGAAGGATTTTTTCGGTAAGACACGGGATGTCCGTCCCTGAATTCGTATACCGCTTCGGATTGAGAATTCTGCATTTCCGGATTTGATATAATCCATATCAACCGGTCTTTCCCATGCTGCGCTCCCTTTGATATAATTTGGATAAATCCCTATTGAGTCACTGAATAAATTTGCAGGATCCGTAATAACAGATAAAACAGGCAAATTAAAATTTTCAGAAATAAAATAGGTTTTTGCAGCCGGGATTGATGGAATATGATTTTCTTTAAATGCCCTGGCCGAAAAAACTGATGAGCCAGGCAAGTTTACGGAGTTTGAAAATAACTCGGATGTTGTTTTGGGAAGGCTACCATCTAATGTGTATGCTATTGTTGAATCATCTGAAGTTAAACTTACATCAACATTGCCGGGATAATTTCCTGCTTCTACAGAAAGTTGTGGTGAAACTGTTATGCCGGCATAGCCATGGCCATTAATTTGGCCTGGTGTTGGATGTTGAAAATATTTTAAGGTTCCATCTAAAGAAGATCGGCCAAAAGAGTAGTTTGCTGTTTGGGCCGGGAAAGTAACTTGGTCAACAATCGTTGTCCCATCTGTATCAGTTAGCAGTACATCTTCTCCGGTTGACGAAAGTTTAAAACCAAGGTGAAGCACGCCTTCGATTGGTTCGGAATCTGCCCAGAAAATTAGAAAGCTATCGGGGTAAAGTATTGTTTCAGAAAAACCGGAAGGAATTTGCCATTTCTGCGGATTGTCGGGATCGTCGCTTAAAAACATACCGGCAACATCAATTGCTTCTGTACTTGCGTTATGCAACTCAATCCAATCATCATAATCTTTGTGTTCATCACGAAAAGTATTAATATTACTCGCCAAAATTTCATTTATTATGATTGAGTTTTGGGCAACTAAATAAGTTGAAATTAGCACAGAGAATAAAAGAATTTTGGGAAATAGCTTCATAATTTTTCTATTGGTTGGTTTTAAATTATTTGACGGGTTTAATCTAAGTTCAAAAAGATTATTTTGAAAGAAAATGATTTAAAACCTGGTCTTGTATTTGGGGAAGTAGAAAAAAAGAATTGCGATTTGAAAATTCGAGTGGTTACAATTCTCTTGATGAGGAAAGGCTTTTAGAAAAAAAGGCAGATAAAGTGAATTAATTTACCTACCGTATTAAAATCTTTTTTGTTTTAAGTCTTTACTTCAACTTGTCTTTAAACATTTTTTTCATTTTCTGCACTTTAGGGTCAATCACAAAACGGCAATAAGGCTGGTTGGGATTTAAATTAAAATAGTCCTGGTGATATCCTTCTGCTTCGTAAAATTCGGTAAGTGCTTCAATTTCAGTTACAATCGGATCAGGGTAAACCTTATTTGCATCGGTCTCTTTTTTTGATTTCTCTGCAATCTCTTTTTGCTTTTCATCATGATAAAAAATAACCGAACGATATTGAGTGCCAACATCGTTTCCCTGGCGGTTTAGTGTTGTTGGGTCATGTGTAAGCCAATAAACGTAAAGCAGGTCTTCGTAACTTATTTCCTTGGGATCGAATTTGATCTGCGCAACTTCAGCATGGCCTGTTTTGCCACTTGTCACTTCTTTGTAAGACGGGTTTTTTACATGGCCTCCGGCATAACCGGAGATAACAGAGTGCACGCCTCGCAGATCCTGAAAAACGGCTTCCACACACCAAAAACATCCGGCACCTAAAGTGGCTGTTTCTAAATTCATCTCACTCATATCTTTTTCATCACCTTTCGAAAAATTGGTTGTAGAAGCATAAACTGAAAACAGGGTTAAAAATAATCCTGAAATAAGTGTAATAAAAATTATTTTCCGGGTTTGTTTTTGTAAGCTCATTTTTATCCTTTGGTTTTGAATTGAGGCCAATATACGTATCGTAGAAAGGGTTCGAAAGCATTATGGGGAGATTTTATGTAAATGTTAACAAATATAACTTTTTGTGAAGTTTTACCGGTGCTCCCAATTATTTGGATCATTGCTGTCATTTGGAGAAAGCCCAAGCTGCTCTCCGTCTGTTTCTATTCCAAGCCCCAAAACAGTTCTATTGGCATAATTGAAATAAGCGGTCACCTGGTTTATTTCCAAAATCTCACCATCGCTTAGCCCCGATTTTCGCATTTCATCAATTCTATTTTTTTCAATTTTGGCTGGAGTAAGAGTTAAAACCTTGGCATACTCCAATCCTGCAAGAAGTTTGCTTTTAAAATATTGTTGAGGAGAATCGGCTTTTAAACATTTATTTATTTTTGCAGCATCCCAGTCATTTTCATTTTTAATTAGTCTTTGTAAACCTGCAAAATGATGATCAACACAGTAACCGCATTTATTGAGAATGCTCACGTAAACCCCAATTGTTTCAAGGTACCATTTGGGCAGTAAATTGTTAAGGTTGTGAAGGACGTTTTTGTAAAGAGCCATGTGGCCCGTTAAAGTGTGAGGCCGCAAACTATGGGCTTTTAAAATATTATCAATAGCTCCATCAGCACCTTTTACTTTATCATAAATCGCTTTTAGGTGATTATCTGCCTGATCATATTCGATTATTTTTATCCAGCTCAAATTTCAGTCCAGTTTTAAATTAAGGATGGAAAATACGCAGTTAAAGAAGTAATCCGGTTATTTCTGAAATAGAATTTACTTTTTGAAAACGTGGATTTGATGTGCTATGATTTTCCACATGTTCATGAGCCCAGGTAGTTTCACATGGGATGTGAATAGCGTGACCACCAATTTCCAATACAGGCAATATATCCGATTTTACTGAATTGCCGACCATAAGAAATTGGCCAACCGGGATATCCAAGTGAGCGATTAATTTTTTGTAATTTGCGGGTTCTTTTTCGCTCATTATCTCGATATGATGGAAATATTGTTCAAGTCCCGATTTATCCAGCTTACGTTCCTGGTCCAGTAAATCACCTTTGGTTGCAACAATTAGACGATATTTATCTTTGAGGCTCTTTAAAACATTCTCAACACCATCTAAAAGCTCTACTGGTTTATTGATAAGCTCGTTACCAAGCTCCAGGATTTGGCCAATTTTACTTTGGTTAATTTTATGATCAGAAATTTTTAAAGCGGTTTCAATCATAGAAAGCATAAAGCTCTTTGCGCCATACCCATATAATCCAATATTATTAATTTCTATTTTCAACAATTCTTCCTGGCAGGCATCCTCATCAATAAATTCTTTCATGAGTGCGGAAAACCTTTTTTCAATTTCACGATAATAAGGCTCATTGACCCAAAGTGTGTCGTCTGCATCAAAACAGATTAGTTTTATTTGTTCTTTCATAATTTCAATTCATTTCTAAAATAGTGATTTTGGTAAAATTAGGGATGCAATAATGCAACCATATTTACCTTAACGAATTTTTACAATAAATAATCCAGAATTAAATTTGTTGACTCAATAATCCGCTGGTCACGGGGTCTTAAATCCGGTTCAAAGCTTTTACCTGTTAAATTCTGTAAACCTTGAATATACCTCACGGCAATCTCGTTACTTTGCTCTTCAGTAAACTGCTGGCCTTTTTCTTTCACCATTCCACGGGCAAATTCTTTTGAAAAAGAGACAGGTTTGTTATCGCGGCTGGCAATTGAACCATCGTCGTTTAATTTCCAAAAACGTGATGAATCCATGGTGTAAAGTTCATCAGCCGAAACAATCTTGCCTTTAGAATTAATACCGTGTTCGGTTTTTGTATCGACCAGCACCATACCTTTTTCTTTTAGGTATTGGGTGATTATTCCAAAGGCCATAATAGATGCATTGCGGATTTGTTTATATTGTTGCTGCGTGCAAATGTTATTTTCAACCAGGTAATAAGGGTCTACTGTTTTATCAATTTTGTCTTTTGTTGAGGGAGTGTCCATTAAATATGCCAGTGGTCCATTGGGAACTAAACTGTTAACTTCAATTGCATGCAGGGCATAAGTAAAATTATCAAGTCCCTCTTCTTTGGCTTTAAGCCAGTGCTGATATAAAGAGGTAGATGTAGAGCTCTCTGCCATGTACATGCGCAATACATTTTCCAGCATAATCAGCTGCAGATTTTCTGCAGGAATCACAGTTGAGCTTGGCTTTAAACCAGGTACATCAAACTGAGAAGTGCCCAAAACATACTTTACAAGATTAAGCATGTGGTCATGATTTTGAGCTAGAACCTGATCTTTAAAAGGGATTGCACCGCGGTTTTCATCGTGTGTTGAAATACGGTTACCCCGAAACATCAAACGAATGGGAATACCATTTTTTGTTTTAAGGTTTTCGGCAAAAACGGAGTCGGATACTTTTCCATCCAAAACTGTTGCGCCGGAAAGTCTGGGCAAGTCACCGTCTTCAATAATTTTGCGAATAGGACGGCCTTCATTTACGCGATTGCCATATTCCTCTACCAGATTAATAATTTCTTTTTGGTTTAACATATAGGTCCATTTTTTTTGATAAATTTAAGGGATAATAAAAGCTGTAATCTCGAATGGAAATAAATTTAATATTTAACAGGTTTATTACAACCATAGATTCTATAAAAAATGTCCATATTTCAAAATCCAAATCGTTTAACAATTAAACCAGATCTTAGGAGGTAAAAAATGAAAAAAGTATTGATGATTGCCGGTGGTATTATTTTTGTTCTGATTGTTGTTACAATTGTTATGTCTGTAAATGACAAGATTTATCCTATTTCCATGGGCATGCATGATGAAATGAATTTAGAAGAAGGGCTTGCATTAAACGGCAATGACCCGGTTGCATACTTTACAGAAAAATCTGCAGTAAAAGGTGATGCTCAATTTACCCATACTTGGAATAATGCAGAGTGGCATTTTACAAGCGATTCCACAAAAAATATGTTTGCAGCTAATCCTGAAAAATATGCACCGCAATTTGGCGGCTATTGTGCTTTTGCGGTCAGCAAAGGATTCACGGCAGATAGCGATCCTGCTACATTTCATATTGAAGATAACAAGCTATATATTTTTCATGCAGAGGATGTTAAGCAGGAATTCTTATCCGCAAAGGAAGAAAATAAGAAGTTGGCACATTCAAACTGGGATGAACAATGATTTTTGTTTTTTAAAGAAGCTCTTTTGGTTCAAATAGCAGGCTTAATCCTTCTAAAACCTGATTAATTCTTTTGTTGGATATTCTTCCAATTTTTTCAATCAGGTCATTTTTATTAACAGTAAAGATTTGTGAGATGTTTATAACACTATCTCGGGAAAGGTTTGCTTCCCCTTTGTTTAAAAGTATATTTCCGGGGGCGTTAGCTCGTTTTAGGTTAGATGTTATTGTTGCAACCACCACTGTATTTATTTTGCTTAAATTAAAAACATTATTTTGTATAACAACATGTGGATGACGGTATCCCGGTTCTGAACCGCTTGGTATGCCCAAATCTATCCAAAAAACATCACCTTGCTTTATTTCCACGGCTCGTCCTTAAGCAATTGAAATTGTTTGTTCCGCATTGCATCTTGGTTTTCAAACTTATCTGTATCCATTTCATCCCCATAAACACTATTCAATTTTGCCAGCATTTTTTGGTTTTGCCGACGTTGAATAAATTCTTTTACTGCAATTGAAAAAAACTTACTTCGGGATATATTCATTTCTTCTGCATTTTTTTTTATTTGCTCTAATAAACCCTGTTCTAAAGAAATTGCTGTTTTTATACCTGCCATATTTCATCCTTTTTTTAAAAAGTATACGTCTTGGTATAACAAAAGTCAATACCAGAGTTTTCCTTCAAATTTAAAATTCAATTTCCATTGGTTTTATAGAAATCTCAAAACCACTTGAATTGCTAAAATTACGAACACGCCAGACAAAGTCTATCTGTAAAAAATTGAAAATTCGCCCGATTCCAAACCCTGCTTCGCTATAGAAATTTTTCGATAAAAGGTTTTCAAATTTTTTATTACCAGCCCAACCACCGTTATAAATAAAGAGCAGATCATATTTAATATCCTCTATATAAGGTATATGGCTGGCACGGAACAAGCTATTGTGAAAATTATGTTCGCTATAAAGGGCGAGCTTATTACGGCCCAGAATTGTATTCTGATCGAGTGTCCGAAAAGTCTTAAAACGGTGGTACCCAGAAAAACCACCTTCCAGTTCACTCCACTTCTGTATTGGCAATCCATCCGAGCCCAACGAAGCCAGAAAGCTCAAATCTAAAAATCCTGAAAAGAAAGTATTTTGCCCAAGCGAAACGGATGCATTTACTTTTTGATAATTAAAATCAGAGTACTTTTTTGTTGCCCTTTCAAAAGATAAATCTAAGTCTAAATAATTCCGGTTTCTAATTTCTCTCTTATCCAAAAAAGGCGTTTCTTTAAAAGCGATTGATGAATAATTAAGCTGGATCTTATAACCTTTATCGTTTCCTATTGTAATGGTTGGATTTTGAATAAAGTTATCACCGGAAAAGAGGCCATATCGCAAATGGCGAGATGCATTTTTGTGTTGACGATCAAAAATAGAAAAGCCTAAACTATATTTTCCATTTTTAAGGTTTAAGTTAGCTTCTGAGCCTTTTGAATAATAATAATCAAAATAGTCGGAATTTTTAAAAAAGCTTTGAAAAGTGTTGTACCAGACAGGTAATAGTTTTTTATCTTCTCTAGATTCAATAGAGTTGAAGTGGGTGAGGCCTATCCCGACGCCGGTGTTACCAATTGCAAATGAAAAACCGGGATTAATTGAGAATTTGCTTTTTTCATCACCAAAGGAATAACCATATGCAAGCTTTAAGTCAAAAGGTTTTATTATTTTTTTTGAGTCAAAAGCCAGGCCAACAAAATTTCCCTCAACACGGTTAAACCGGTAAAAATCAGAGAAATTACCAAGAGGCAGTTTTCGTAAATCTGAAAAATAGTCAATTATTTTTATCACGCTTGTTACAACTTTTACCTTGGTCACATTGTTTACCAGGCTATCCAAAAACACATAGCCCTTTACTTCCGATTGTGACAATGGTGGAATATTCATCTTCACGGAATCGAAAGATACACTTTCCTCAATTTCTATTTTGGTAATTCCTTGAAGTGATGTGTTTTTGTCTTTGTTGATCTGATAATCTTCGCGAAAATTGCTTTTACGGTATTTCATTTTTGGAAAGCCAGGCAGCCCAAATTTCCAGGCACTTTCCCGGTGGGAATAATATGGCAAATAGATATTATCCTCAAAAGGCCTGTATTGCTGAATAATATGGATATCTTCATACATTTCATGATTTGCATTTTGATTGAGCTGGACATCCACTTTTTGAATGAGAAAAAGTTTATCGATAAGGAAAATGTAGCCTGACATAAGTGGCCGTAAATTTTCTTTTGGTTTAACCTCCATTTTAAAAATGCGATGATTATCCTGAAAAAGTGTGTCTACAATTTCATAATGATAAAATTCTATCGCATCTGGCGCAGTTGGCCCAACAATTTCCTTTTTGGCAAGATTGATCCTGTCAGCATTGACATCTAAAAAAGTATTGCTGTTAAACCAGGGAAGTGAATGTGGTATATTGGCGCTGGTTTTAATGCTTTTCACTGTTTCATGCCAGGCATCGGGAGCATTCCAGGTGAGTTCAGAATAGGCCTCGATGAGCATCGCATATTGGTCTTTTAAACTGTCGGCCCAACCGGAAATAGATGTTTTTGTATAGGATTTACAATAATAGTTTTGAACAAGGTTCAGGTTTTTCTTTTTCTCTCGTGAGGCGCGTAGGATTAGCTGCTCGGCTTCAGAATACTGCCCGGCAAATACAACAATTTGATCTGAGATAAAAGGTTGTGCTATTAATGAAATGGTTTTGGTGATATTTTTATTTTTTATCGTCAAGGAAAGTGTATCTGTTTTGTAACCGATAAATTGAAAAACTATTTGGTGTTTTCCTGGTACTAAATCCAGAATGTAGGCCCCCTCATTATTGCTAATTGCCCCGCGGTTTGTACCAAGGATTGAGATATTGCAACCTACCAGAGGTTGTTCCTGGGTTTCATCAAAAATTAATCCTGAAAGCGTTTGACAATAGATTGGAGGTACAATTATGAATATTAAAAATATAAGTATTTTCATTTTAAGTTAAACCGTTGCAATTTCCATTTCTAAAGATTGGTCTTTAATTAAGGATGTTGTCCTGTAATAATTATTTTTAAAATATTGAAAATAATACCAGCAAATAATCCGCCTATATTAAATGCAATATGGGTTACAATTGCGGGATAAATGCTTTTATATTTTTCCCTATTGGTTCCGGCTAATAGGCCTAACAAGAATGTAAAGAAAATAATTATTACGGCTGTGTAAATATCTGCCCCTTTAAAAAACAGACTTAAATGCAACAGACTAAAAAGTAAAGCCCCTGTAAAAACCGGAATGCTAATTGTTTTTCCAGCAAATGAGATTGTCTGTGTTTTCAATGGCTCAAGAAAACCCTGGACAAACCCCCTTGTAAGAATTTCTTCTGTGATACTTGAGTAAAACCATACTAAAAGGATTAATTGAATTATACCGTAATTCTTTAATTCAGGAACTCCTTTAGCCGGAGTTGCTAAAATTAAAACTGTTGCCAATGCTCCAAGACCGGCTCCGGTAAAGAAAACAGAGAGCCATTTTACATTTTCTCCTTTTCTAAAGCCATAGGCCGATAAAGTACTCTTTCCAATAAATATAATTGCCAAAACCGACAACACCACAAGTATTGACTTAAGGACAAATTGATCCAACCAAATATATTTTGTTGCCAAATTTTCAATAAAAATCAGGGAAAATAGGGCAGTTAACATTATCGAAAGAACATAAATTATACTGCCAAGAATAAAGGCGGTTAATGGTGTTTTCTTTATGTTCATAATTTACCCCGGATTTAATTATTGATTGATTATTTTAAAGGGTCGCGTGGCGAAGAAACAACTCTTTTTGTCCCGGAATCATGCTATTGTAAAAAAACTTTTGCTGAGTGAGTATCTTGTTTATTTCTTCTACCATCTGTTCATTTTTTTCTACAGCCATTAATTTGTGAATTGTATGTTCTCTAATAAACCCGGCATGCAGCATACATGATAAATACAGATTCTTACTCCAGGTTGCCTGATAAACATCAGAAAATGATTCGTTAAATAGGGCTATTAAGTGTTCCCTTCCATCTGTGACGATATTAAGCTGTTGGCTTTTCCAATATTCAAGCACTTTTTTAGATTGATGTGTTAGCGTAATTTGTGCCCCTTCTATTTTTATAGGTTGATAGGTTTGAATAAATATTTCCACACCTCGTTTGGTAGCAGCCTCAACTGCCGGTTTAATAGCATCTAGCGGTTTTGGAAATGCATCTATCACTGCAATGGTTTGGCAATTTTCAAGCATATTATGGCATCGTTCTATTATAAGGGGCAATGATTTCAACTGAAAAATTCTTTCATCATCAATTTCTGGCTTTAGGTTTGATAGGGCATCTGATGCTTGTTCTGTTTTATTTAAAAAATCCCGTTTTAGCTGATTTAAAAATTCTGTCGGGGAAATAGCGTTACATAAACGGTTATTTCCTTCTTCTACAATTATGGCCCCTTTTGTGGATAAAGATTCGATTGCTTTGTAAACATTAGCTGTAGGTTTTCCCAAAAGTTTTCCAGCGCGGTAGGCAGTCATCGGTTCTTGAGATAATAATAAAGTGTATACTTCTGCTTCCAACTGGTTAAGCCCAAGTGATACCAACAATTTTAGACGGTCTTGTTTCATAAATATCTCTCCAAAAGACAAAAATATAATAATTTACTACTACTAATACAAATTACGATCTGTTTTTTTGTTTTAGCATTTTTCCTTCTGGGCAGAGCTAGCTGTTTTTGCTTCATAACCTAAAAGGTAATTGTGGGGAATGAAATGATTAATCCAGGTGGGTTTTGAACTTATGTTCTATATTTATGTCCACCCTAAAACTATAAAACATTATCATTTTGAGGTGAGTTATTGCCAAAGTATCCCGTGATTACAAGGACATGTATTAGCCTTCTAAACGGATGAAAGGGATTTCTGTATTTCCTGTAGTTGTTCAATAATTGGGATAATCTCAATTTTCTGCTTTTTCCTTTTGCGGATCCAGGAAAATATGCCTATTCCAAATATCCAGCCAAATGTTAGCGTGTAAGCAATCAGCTTAAACTGAAAACTTGCATCGGCAAGTAAATCCTGAAAATAGAATAGAAAAGCCAGTGCCAGCATAAGCGTGTAAAACGGAACATATACTTTTGTCATCCAAATCAAATATTTCAATTTTTTTATCATGTGCGTTGAAAAACTGAGCATATCCTGGCTCATATCCGGTGTTCTCCAAAACAAGACCTGGTACCAGGAAAATCCCATCGTGACAATCATTAAAATAAACATTGAGATCAGGCTGCCATAAAAATATGGGCCATGATCGGGAAAAGAAGTATAAACCCAGCCCAGTACGATAAAAGTTAATGCAAAGGCAACGCTCATAAACAAGTTGGAGAACAGGATCTTGCGTTGAATTTTTTTTAGCTTTTCCATAAGCGAATCCGCGTCTTTCAAAGTTGTAGGTGTTTCACCTTTGATGCTATTCCAGTCTTCAACTAAATTTTTAAATTCATCCATTTTTATAAATCCCCAATAATCTTTTTTTGATACGATTAATTTTTACACCAACGCTGTTTACACTAATCCCAAGGATTTCAGCAACCTCTTTGTAGGATAGTTCTTCCAATACAAAACTGATAATCAGTCTTTCATCTTTTTTTAATTTTTGGATTGACTGCATTAGTTTGTCAATTTTTTGTTGATTGTGAATCTCACTTGTCTGGGCACATTCATCCTTTATGTTTAGCGGGATTTCGTTTGTAAAGAGTTTCTTCTGTTTCTCATAATTTTTATTAAAGGTGATTGTGGTGTTCATTGTAATCCTGTAAAGCCAGGTTGTGATTTGCGCTTCACCTTTAAAACGGTCCAAAGCATTCCAGATATTTATTAATACATCCTGAAAGAGATCATCCACCAGTTTTTTATTATACAAATAGGCATAACAAATGCGATAGATTTTATCTTTGTGCTTGTCAATTATTTCCTGAAATAGTTGGTCTTTGTTGCTCATATCTTCTTCTGTTTTTATTAATCCTGTCATGCTGAACGAAAGTGGAGCATCCCATCGTTTTTTATCAGGTATTTTTACTTTCTACGTCAACGGGATTCTTCGTTACATTTCATTTCTCTCAGAATGACATCTTTTTTTCTTTCACAAAAGCATCGATCTCTTCAAAAAACGTTACAGGGTTATCCAGCATAATAAAGTGGCGCGAGTTGCCGATCAATTTTACTCTGCTTGATTTCCATAATTTGAATTGATCCTGGTAGAGTGCCTGTTTTTTTGATTCGGTCATTCCGATTAAAGTATCATAACTGTCGTCAAAACTTGTTAATACTAATGTTGGGATTGTAATACCCGCTATATCATCTCGCAAATCACGGCTCATTAATTCATACATGGTTACGCCCATTGTACGCTTGTCGGATTTGATGGACTGTTGAAGAACAAACTCAATTTTCCCGGAGTTTTTTATCATACCCTGCAAAACCATACGCTGGTTTGTTTCCACTGTGGTGCTATCCATATTAATGTAAAAATCCTTAAAATTTGCAAATGAGGTTCTTGCGATTTCTTCCGTCAAAGCCGGATTTGTTACGGCTGGTAAAAAAGGCAAGGCATCGACAATAATAATTTTATCTACAAGATTGTTGTCTTCTGAGGCCATCCACATTCCCAGAAAGCCGCCAATGCTATGACCGATAAGAATACTATTTTCACTTTTATGTTTAAGAATATATTTCGTTAGCTCATCTTTAATTACCGGCAAAATCTCATCAGATTTTAAAGCTTCTACACCACCATATCCGGCAAGCGTAAAAACATGAATCCGGTAATCATTTTTGTATTTTTCCACTGTTTCATTCCATACCTCACCGGAACAGGTGGCACCCGGAATAAGAAACATGTTTGGCCCATCGCCATATATTTTTATTTTAAAAGCCGGGTTTTCTTTTATAGGAAAAATGGTTGATGTTGAGATAGCTACTAAAATGAAAAGATTTATAATTGTCTTCATACTAAGCTCCTTGTATTGGATTAACTTTCAATTTTCTTCTTTAGTATGAAAAAAGAATTTTTATTACACCTATTTATTTTTTGCTTCCATTTTAGACATAAAAAGCCTTTAATTGAATTGCCTTTTGCAATTAAAGGTTGTAGGTTTATTTAAATACGTCTCCTAAATCGTATAACCAGGTAACAAATCCTATACTATTCAACCGAACCAGGAGTAGAATAATGAGATATCTTTTTAGAACGAGTAAAACATTTTTGATTTTATTTGTCATGACAGGTGGCATTTTTGCCCAAACTTTTAACATGCAAGGCTTTCCATCGAATAGGGCACAATTTGCGGTCAGTTTTATGAAATCATGGTTAGATAGTCCAACAGATTATTCAACTTTTTCCGGCCTCTATGAGTTGTCTGCAAACATTCCAATCACCTTAAATTATAATTTTGTAACATCGTTACCAATCAGTAATGTTAAGTGGGAAGTGAACCTGCGTGTAGAGAATGAGCCAGAGTTTGAAGAAAGCGGAGTGGGGAACGTTTTTATTGGGGTCCAATCAAACAATGAAGTTACAGACGGCAGAAGATCCAGTGCTTTATTTGGGGTCTTTTTACCAACAGCTGATGAGAAAGCAGCACCATTTGGTTTACTTCCAAATGCGTATGAAATGCAAAAATATTCTCCTGACATAATAACTTTATATTTTAATTATGCAGTTCAAAAAACAAATAATAATGGTTTTCGTTTTGGTTTTGAAATTGGCCCAAGTGTTTTTGTACCCACGGGTGACAATAAAGCTGACACGGAGTTTGTTGCCCATTTTGGTTTAAATATGGGTATCGAAACACCCAAAATATATTTTGGTTTAGAGTTTATCGGAATAGCTATTATTTCTGAAGATGTTGATGAATTTACAGACCGTTTTATTAACGCCCTGGATTTTGGTGTTGCCTACAAAGGTAAAAACATAACACCTAAACTTTTTTACAAAATTTATGTGGATGAAGATTTTGAAAGAATGGTTGAAGGTGTTCTTGGCATTGGTCTTGAGGCATCGCTAAATTAATAAAGTTTTAAACTAAACGGATTTTCCTATGAATATAAAAAACATTTTTATGTTAATAATTTTTATTGTTGCCGGACTTATATCTTTTACAACAGCAAAAGTAGATCCGGTATTGCAGAAAAAACTTGAAAAAACGGTTGTTGGTTTTGAAGGGGAGGTTGGCATTTTTGTTAAAAATCTTTCCACGGGAAAATCTGCTTCCATTAATTCTGAAAAAATATTTCCTACAGCCAGTATGATCAAAGTACCCATTTTGCTTACTATTTTTGATAAAATTAATTTGGGTGAATTAAAATATAACCAGGAATTGATTTACAAAGATTCATTGCTTTATCCCGGATCCGATCTTTTGGGTTCATTTAAAGATGGAGAAAAAATCACTCTCAGCAAACTAGTTATGCTAATGATTACAACGAGTGATAATACGGCCAGCCTTTGGCTTCAACACCTTGCAGGAACAGGAACAGATATTAATGGCTACCTTTCTGATAATGGTTTTGAAATGACACGGGTCAATTCCCGGACTGAGGGGCGAAAAGAGGATTGGCAAAAATATGGATGGGGGCAAACCACTCCAAAAGAAATGGCAGAATTACTGGTTAGCATTCACCAGGGTAAAGCAGTAGGCAAATCTGCAGATGAAGAAATGTACCGTGTTTTGTGTAATATTTATTTGAACGATGTTGCGCTCACCCAAATACCACCTTTTGTACAAGCAGCATCAAAACAAGGTGCCGTTAGTCAATCACGTTCTGAGGTAGTTCTGGTAAATGGGCCATCTGGGGATTATGTTTTTTGTGTGATTACAAAAAACCAAAAAGATACAAGCTGGGATTTTGATAATGCCGGTTATGTTTTAATCAGGCAAATTTCAAATCTTTTGTGGGACTATTTTGAGCCGGGTTTAGAATGGAAACCTGCAGAAGGATTTGAAAAATGGGCAAAATAGTTTTCTCAATTAATATGAATACTTGGTTATCATAAGTGTTAATTCAATTAACAGATTATTTAGTTTTTAAACGGGAAAAAACTGCGTAACAACAACCAATCCTGTCAATTTAAAAATGGCATTATTTTTGTAGCCTTTAACTAAATATAAAACTACAATAATTCCATTTTACATTTAGAGGCCTATCATGAAAACTTTTCAAATTTTTGCACTAATATTTTTATTCTACTCATTTGCAGCAAGTCAGGACCAAATAGACAGTCTTGTAAGTTTGAACAAAGATATTGATAGCACAAAGAAACATTTACTTTATGATTATAGATTACCTGATTGGGGCTATCAGAGATTATATTTGGATTTTTATGGATCGATTTCAGGAAAGGAAACTTTAAAGGATAAAGACTTAAGAGATAGAACCGGGTTGAGTATTAATTTTAGGCCAAGCTATTTTAGTTACTCTGAAAGTGAGGAAGAAATTTTTTCAATCAGCAGTTCTTTATCCTCATATTATAACTATTCAAAAGGAGAGGATGATGACTTTTATTCTTCAAGAGATTACAATAGTTCAGTTTTGAATTTAAATTATAATTTGAACTTAGATATAAGGCGGTATTTAAAGAGTAACTCTTTTTTAAAATTTTCCACACAAAATTATTTTAGATACTACGAGAGAGAGAATGAATCAAATCAAATAAATTCAGGAAACCAATACAAATCAAAAAGCTTGGATATTATCAGGGAATACCAGCCTTCAATTCAATTTGGAACAGGTTATGGAAGGGTGCGCAATATTACACCGGTTTTTAGAGCACTGAGATTTAATGAACGTCTTAAAAATATTACTCATATTGATGATCTTACATCAAATGATTTAGCGGAGCTTGCCGAACTTTTTAGTAAAAAATCTATATACAACCGAATCTATGACAGGCCGGAAAAATATTTTTATTCTCAATTGCCCAAAAGTGTATTAAGTAAACTATCAGAAATGCAACCATGGGAAATTATGTATTTGGGTGAAGCCTTTAATGAAATAACTGGAGATAGGTTCGAAGGTTTTGATGTGAATGGTGGACTTTTAATAAACTATGAAAAAAGGGATTACTCAAATGGGGTTGACACAGAATTATTTCTATTAGGGTTGTATTTTGAGCAAGAATACTATCATAACATAAATACTTCTTATCAAATTGGTACAAACTTTTTTGGTTCTGTATCTAAGACAATAAACGAAAATACACCATATGATTATTTTGGTAAAGGCGGGTTGCAGATATTTAACTTGTGGAACTTAACAGATAGAGTTTTATTGAAACTGGACATTGGGCTTGAATCCGGTTTTGCCTCAAGTGAATCCTGGGAGCGCGTTGATGAGTATTTTGCAGATGTTAATTTTATTTACTTTATTGAAAACAATTTATCACTTAATACTCAAATATCTTATAATTTTACAGAAAGTACTTCCGATGACGTTTCGATTTATTATAATGGTTCTTATTATAACCCATATTATGAGGAAGATAAATCCTGGGGTATTCAACTAAATTTGAGATACTATCTAACAAGAAACTTTCTTTGAAATAAAACGCAATAGACTTTCACTATGAAATGTTTTATAGTTAGTCAGAAATCGCGGCCTTTAAGTGTAAGCCAGCGCATGAGCATGGTCCTTTTTTATTTCCAGGATAGCCATAAACAATTCTTCCGGGCGCTCATCAGCATCATCGTTTTCTTCCACTACAACCATGTCATGATATATTTTTGCCAGCTCAAACATGGCCTCAATATTTTGATCATCAGCTTTGACGATATTTTCCAGTGAATCAATTTCTGCTTCCTGGGCAAAAAGGGCACTTAAAAGTGTAAAGCTGATAATTAAAAATTTCATAACTTCCTCCGGGTTGGGTTTGTGTTTTCGCTTTAAATATATGGACAGGTATAAAGATTGTTTTCTCTTTTGGATGGATGTCGCGGTTTTTACGATGAAACCCGGTTTTTAGCAGATGAATCAAGTGAGGGGAAAATTGATGTTTTTTGGTTGCGGCGGTTTTTGAATGAGGGTTTAGACTATTATTTTTGGTTGTATATATTCTTTTTATGACTTAAAGTTATCAAATCAAAACAAGAAAATTTCTCGCTTAAACTGTTAGATGCATTTAGTTTAAAATATATTAGGGAATATGAATATGGATTCAATTCATGTTGCAATATCTACTTTAGCTGACAGTATTTATATTGCAAAAACAGCTCCGCCTGAAATTAAGACACCTATTAATATGTGGACGCATCCCGCAGTAATAGTTGCAATCATTTCAATTGTTATTTCAATTTTAGCTTTGTCTGTTCCCTTCATTTTAAAAATCTTAAAAATTAAAAGTCTTAAAAAGAGTATTTATACGTTGCTCAGAGAAGTACAAGATGAACTAATTAGATATAAAGAAGAATATGTAAAGTTAAAAGATCAATTGATGGCCGATAAAAAAGGCTTATATTTTCCGTTATTAAATGAAGCACCATTTTATGCATTACAAAAAATTGAATACGTTGATCTCCACAAAATATTTTTACAAAAGGATTATAATTATGAACGATTTAAAAGTATTATCATCATAATTGAGTATCTAAAAACGAATGAGATATCAGAGCGTAATTTCGAAAATTATAAGGCTGATTTAAGACGATATAATAATGAGATAAATGATGCATTAAGCTTCATTCTTCGCACTTTTGATAATATTGCTGGGGCTGTTCAGAGAGGGGAAGTTAATCCTGAAGATCCATTTCTTTTAGGATATGTAGAAATTCAGAAAAAATTTCGAGAAAGTGATGATAATGAAGATTTAGATACAATTATTAACATCTATGCTGAACCGCTAAAAGAGCTGTGTAAAAATCATCTGCATAATCATATTGCCGTATTATTTCTAAATTATGCTATTAAAATTAGCCAAGCTCATAAGGATATACTGCGGATGAATAAAATATATGAAAAGTTTATGGAATCAAGTATTGAGCGAATAAATAAAGTCATAAAGAATCTATCAGATAGTATTAACTTTTACTATCCGAAGAGTTCACACAATTCAAAAATATAAGTATTAGCATATGCTGTCTAAAAAAGGTTATGGTAGGGATGAAGATAGGACGAATTCTAAAATCAGAAAGAAAAATTACTCTTACTGAAGAATTGTTGGTTGAATATTATTCAGGAGCTTTAAAGAATAGTGACGCATTAATTGAAGAATCAAATTTACTATTTAAAAATAAATCATATGCACGGTGCTATTTCTTAGCATGTTCAAGCATCGAAGAAAGTGGTAAAGCTGTCGAGGCATTTTTGGGGCTTGGAAGGAATTTAACAGACCCAGCGGTGCAGAAAACGCTTATTCAAAACTTCGAAGATCATAATAAAAAATTACTTTCTGCTCTTATGACTTTACTCTCAAAGCCACCATTTCCTATAGATAAGTTAGACCTTATTACTGACATATCTCTTCAATTATTTCAGGGGAGAGAAAAATCTCTTTACACAGATATTAATAAAAGTGAAATTACTATTCCAAAATAATATAGTTGATGCTGACAATGCTAAAGATACTTTAAATTTAGCAAAACAATCTTATTCAGGAGCCCAAGATTTTATTGTAAAGTTTAAGCATAAAAAATACAGCACTTTTGAAGATAAGCTTTTTTCGATACCAACTGACAAAATAGGAAAGATTTTTAGTTCAATGGATTTCTGGGAGTACTTTGCAACGGCTTCATCAAAAAATAAAAAACTTGGCTTTCACGAATATGGAGCTAAGTATTATGAAGAATACTTTTGTAAACAGAAAAAATTTAAATCACAAAATGATTCAGATGTTTAAGGTTTTACACGGTTAAACCTCTAATGCGAGGTGCTAAAACAATAGGAGAAAAAATGCAACACACAAACTGGCAATGCCCCAAATGTAGAAATCAGGAATTTGATACCGACCAATTTGCTGCAACCGGTGGCGGATTTGCAAAAATATTTGATGTGCAAAATAAAAAATTTACAACTGTAACCTGTACCCGCTGCAAGTACACGGAAATCTACAAAGCCGAAGCCAGCACGCTTGGCAATGTGCTTGATTTTATTACCAGCTAAACGGAGCAAGCAAATGAGCAATCATGAAAAAATAAATTATGTGGAATTTCCGGCAAAAGATATCCAGGCAACAAAGGATTTTTTTGCAGCCGCTTTTGGCTGGGAGTTTGTAGATTACGGCCCGGATTACTGCTCAATTACAAATGCGGGGATCGATGCCGGTTTTTTTAAATCCGGGTTAAATGTTTCAACTGAAACGGGTAGCGCATTGATTGTTTTATATAGCGATAACCTGGAACAAACCCAGACAAAAATTGATGAAAAAGGTGGATCAATAACCAAAGCAATATTTTCATTTCCGGGTGGCCGCCGTTTTCATTTTAGCGATCCAAATGGAAACGAGTTTGCTGTTTGGTCGGATAAATAAAACCTAAGTTTAAATATTAATTATGGCTCACTTAAATGTTTTCAAAAGGATAAACCATGTTGAATGCTTTTCCAGTTCTCAGATTAATTGCCGGTTTTGCTATTTTTCTTTTTTTTACAAACGCGTATTCACAACAAGAGATTGAAGGCAAATTTTCACCAACTTTGAGGAATGACTTTTCAGATACTTTCCAAAAGTCTCAATCTCTAATAAACCAAAACAATACATCATCGTCAACTTCTGATAATTCAATCTCAATCGGCTATGTTCATGTTTATGGTGGAATGGGGTTCTCAATTCTCTCTTCTTCTAAAATTGAAAAACTTTTAGGAGATGATTTTGGGATTGGAATTGGTCTTCCAACCTGGTCCTACGGTTTCATTACCGGATATCAAAACATCATTCAGTTTGAATACAATTTTGGTATTTCGGATCATAATTTTAACAATAACAGCATTATTAAAAGTATCCCAAACAAAGTGATAAAAATGGATTATGATACGGAGGATTTTCAATTAAAAATTAATCCGTTTTTTTGGCAAGAATCTAAAACCCCGAGTGGTGCAATCTCAGCATTTTTCCTGGTATGGGGCAAAGGAGATGTTGTTTGGAAGGATGAGAATAACGATGGTTTTACAGGAACAAGCCAGATTCTGGGTGTCGAGTATGCCCTCATTTCTAAAAATATTTCAATAAGCGGAAGTTTTAAAAGATACGGAATTGAGTTTGACAAAACAATCCTGCTTGGAATACCTTTTGATGAAAAGGCAAAAGCATCAGACTATATTTTAGAAATGAAAATTGGTTTTGGTTTTGGGATTTAAGATAACAAGATTAAGCTATCTTAGACTCATAGACCATGAACATCATTTATTGGGAATCTCTACAAACACAGGTGCTTGCTGGTACTTGTAAGTTGTATCAGTCAATATTTTCATATTTTTTGTTTGCCAGTCAATTAAAGCAATATCAAACTGCGATTGTCCGGCGTCAAAAATTTCAACAGCCAGCCATTGGCCATCGCTGCTCCAGTCGTGCCAGCCTTCTTCCTTATCGCTACTTGTTAGCAGCCATTGTTTTTTGCCATCCGGGGTTACAGCAAAAAGTTTATACGAGCCATTTTGTTTTGATTGATAGCTTATAAAATTTTCTTTTGAATTCCATCTTGGCGTTCCTGCTTTATAAGCATACCACTCAGCGGTAGTATCATTTGGAGGATAATGGGTTAATTGTTTAAGAGCTTTTCCCTCATCATTTATCAGGTACAATTCATCAATAAATCCTTTTTCCCTTTTAGATTTTTTCGTAGCGCCCCTAAAAACGATTTGTTTGCCATCTGGGGAAAAACATGGATCGCTATTATAAGGCAATCCGGTCGAAACTTTTTGCAGGATTTTCCCATCCAGATCAATCAAGTAAAAAACCGAATCAACAGATTTGTGAGGCGATACAATCAACTCCTGACCATTTTTACGGCTGTCAAGCCAGCTATCCCGTAAGCGGAATTTGCTAATTTTCCTAACATTCTGCCCATTTATATCCATTTCATAGAGATAATAAAAACGGTGGGTAGTGTCGCGATCAGAAATAAAAAAGATTTTGTTTTTATGCGCATGATAAACCCAATCCACGCCTTTCCAGTTGGAAATATTTTTTTTATTAGAGCCATCCATATCCATGATAAATATTTCGTAATCATCAGCTTCAATATCATAGCCGACGTTGTAGACGATTTTATATTCAGTCTTAGAATTAGAACTACACCCAAAAAAGAAAAATAGAAAAAGTATAAAATATGTTTTCATGGAATTTGTCCTTTTTTTTAACTCCGTAACATTTTCCCGGGCTTCGCATTTGTCATTTCACCTTTTTGGATAACTGCTGTACCATTTACAAAAACGTATTCAATCCCGGTTGAGTATTGGTGCGGGTCGTTGAATGTTGCGAGGTCTTTGACTTCATCAAAATCAAAAAGTACAAGATCTGCTATGTTGCCTTTGGCTATTCTTCCACGGTCGGTTAAACCAAGTTGATCGGCAGGCATGGAAGTCATTTTTTTTATGGCTGTCGGTAAATCGAATATTTTTTGCTCACGGCAATAATAACCCAAAACACGCGTACATGTACCATAGCTTCGTGGGTGCGGACGATCTTTTGCTGCGGGTCCATATGGTGCCTGGCTATCACCATCGGAACCAATCATTGCCAATGGATGGGCCAGAATTTTTTCTACATTTTGCGGGTTCATACCATGCCCGACAAAACCAACCGAAAAGTTTTCTTTTTCGAGAAGCCGGAGAACAGCCTCAATGGGTTCTGCATTCCAAAGTTCAGCAATTTCAATTATATTTTTACCAATCAAATTCTGGTTGTTTTTTAAACTGTTAATGACAATCAGCTCATAACCGCCAAGATCAAACATAACTTTATGATCAGTTTCTTTGCTGATTTTTTCCCTGGTTGCCGGATCTGCTAATCTTTGACCCAATTGTTTTGAACCTCCCTCGCGTGACCAGTGCGGCAAGAAGACGGTTAGAGTTGTCGAAGATGCGTTGTAAGGATAAGCATCAAACATAACATCAACGCCTTTTGCACGGGCCAACTCAATCATATTTAGTGCAGCAATTTGTTTATCCCAGTTAGCTTTTCCATTTGCTTTTAGATGAGATATTTGCAGGCGTACACCAGATTTGCGAGAGATCGTTAGTGCTTCGCTGATGGCGGACAAAAGACGTTGTTCTTCATCGCGCATGTGTGTGGCATAAAGCCCATTAAGCCGTGCTGTAACTTTTGCCAGCTCAATTAATTCTTCGGTTGGGGTAAAAGCCCCGGGCGTATATTCCAAACCCGTGGAAAAGCCAAAAGCGCCTTGATCCATACCCTTCTCAAGCTCGTACAAAACTGATTTTAACTCATCCTTGGTGAGATGGCGGTCAACCAATCCGATAGCATTTCTGCGCAAAGTACCTTGCCCCAATAAGAGAGCCTGGTTTAGTGCAATGCCTTTTTCGTCAATAATTTTACAGTAGGAGTCAACATCTGTCCAGCTTTCTTCAATACCATCATCTTTAAATGACTTCGCTCTCTTTTCTCGATCCATGCCTTTTAAAGGAGTAGCCGAATAGCCACAATTACCGGTTACTTCGGTGGTTATTCCCTGTGTGATGCGGCTTTCTGCACCCGGATAAAGCAAGATATCATCATCGCTGTGGGTGTGTATGTCGATAAATCCGGGTGAAAGATAAAGACCGCTGGCATCGATTGTTTTTTTGGCTGTAGTAGAATTAAAATGCCCGATATCGCGGATTCTGTCATTTTGAATGAGCAAATCGGCTTGCCAGATCTGCACACCGGTGCCATCTAAAATTTGGGCATTTTTTATAAGTATGTCAGCTTTATCTGGCATGGTAAAAACATTTTTCCCAAGCGATAAAATCCCGGCGGTGGCCAGAGAGGTTTTTGTAATAAATGTTCTTCGTTTCATTATTTGGGCTCCAGACCAATTAGGTTCATAATCTTACTCGGATATCCCGATACTTTTGGAGACATATATTTTAATGGTTTAATTATAGTAGATTTTTGTGATGCTTCCAATAAATTTAATGGGTGAGCCAATATTATTTTTAAAATGGATAATAAACTTTCATTAAATATCGGGATGTAACCATGTATTCCTGATTGGGTTTATGCCCAAAACTATTAGGTTATTTTTAAAAGTTTCCAATTCTATCCTTTTTAAACACTTTTTTATTTGTTAAATTAGTACAGAGAAATCTACAAAGATTTTGATTTAACAATATTTAAAAGAGAGTTTGAAAATGAACAATTCCGCCTACAATCCTTTCGAAACAGCCCAAAAACAATTTGACCAAACCGCTGATTTATTGGAGCTAAAAACAGTAACGCGTGATCTTTTGCGCAGCCCAATCCGCGAATTCAATTTTATTATTCCGGTGCGAATGGACGATGGCTCCAAGAAAATTTTTCGTGGTTTTCGCATCCAGCATAATGATGCACGCGGCCCGGCAAAAGGCGGTATCCGTTTTCATCCTCAGGAAACAATTGACACCATCCGCGCTATGGCCATGTGGATGACCTGGAAAACAGCGGTTGCAGATTTACCTCTTGGTGGTGGAAAAGGTGGCGTTATTTGCGATCCGCATAATTTGAGCCTCAATGAGCAGGAGCAGATTTGTCGCGGATGGGTGCAGCAGGTTGTAAAAAATGTTGGTCCTTATACTGATGTCCCCGCTCCTGATGTGATGACCAGTGCCCAGCACATGTTATGGATGTTGGATGAATATGAAAAAATTACCGGTGAACGAAGGCCTGGTTTTATCACTGGCAAACCAGTTGGCATGGGTGGTTCGCTTGGCAGAAAAGAAGCAACCGGTTATGGCGTGATGATCACCGTGCGCGAAGCGTTAAAAGAGTTGGATATCAACCCGGAAAATACACGGGCAAGTTTCCAGGGTTTTGGAAATGTTTCTCAGCATGCAATTGAGCTTTATCAACAAATGGGAGGCAAAGCTGTTTGTGTTTCATGTTGGGATCAGGAAGAGCAAAAAAGTTATTCTTATCGTAAAAAAGACGGTTTTGATCTGGAGCAGTTGAGGGCGATTACTGATTCATTTGGCGGCATCAAAAAATCAAAAGCAGCAGATCTTGGTTATGAGGTTTTAGATAGTGATGCCTGGTTGGAGCAGGATGTTGATATCCTGGTGCCAGCTGCATTGGAAAACCAGATTACAGGGGAAAACGCAGACAAAATAAGAAGTAGTGTAAAGATAATCGCGGAAGCGGCCAATGGCCCAACAACGCCCGCAGCCGATAAATTTATCAAAGAGAAAAATATTTTTATGATCCCGGATTTGCTGGCTAATGTAGGCGGGGTTACTTGTAGTTATTTTGAACAGGTGCAGAGCAATATGAATTATTTCTGGGAAAAGGATGAGGTCCTGGGCAAGCTTGATGTAAAAATGACATCAGCTTTTATAGCTGTAAGTGATTTTGCACTTTCGAATAAATTATACATGCGCGATGCTGCTAATGTTATTGCGGTGGATCGTGTTGCCCAGGCTTGTAAGGACCGCGGCTGGGTGTGAAAGTAAAGTGGATTGGAATTACGCATAAATGGAAATGACTGACATTCAGAGCGAGGTATAACAAAGCAAAGAATCACAAATTGTATTGGGGTGTCATTCCCGAATGCTTCAATCGGGAATCTGAAATGTTTTTAGATTCCTGCTTAAAAATACAGGAATGACAGGTAAGTTGTTAAGTCGTTTCTTGTGAATAAAAAAATGGGTAATAATTATGCCTGAAAAAAATGTCTCTCAATTTAACCGAAAATTTTTCGATCCGGAAAAACGCATCACATTTATTGGGACAGGTTCGCTTGGCGGCAAAGCCCAAAGTTTGGCAGATATAAATAATTCTTTAAATGAATCAGATGATCTGAATTCCTTTTCTAACATCCAGGTTAATATTCCAACACTTGCAGTAATCCGCACCGATGTGTTTGATGCCTTCATGAAG
Source organism: Calditrichota bacterium (assembly GCA_013112635.1). Taxonomy (NCBI): domain Bacteria; kingdom Pseudomonadati; phylum Calditrichota; species Calditrichota bacterium. Next base: position 27,728 of record JABFGF010000005.1, read on the forward strand.
AATAATAATCTTTATGAAATCGCTTTATCGGAAAGACCGGATGACCGTATTTCCCATGCTTTCCAGAAAGCAGAATTGCCATTTGCCATACTTGGCGATCTGCGTGCTCTGGTAAACGAAGTCCATTCTCCGCTGGCAGTGCGTTCATCCAGCAGATTGGAAGATGCCATGTTTGAGCCTTTTGCCGGTATTTACGGAACAAAGATGACTCCCAATAATCAGCATGATGCGGATACACGATTTAAGAAACTGGTTGAAGCTATAAAATTTGTTTACGCATCCACCTTTTTTAAGGCAGCTAAGAATTATATTAAAGCTACAAAGCACAAAATTGAAGATGAAAAGATGGCTGTCATTATTCAGGAAGTGGTTGGCCAACGACACGATGACAGATATTATCCTCAGCTTTCAGGTGTGGCTCGATCTTATAATTTTTATCCAATGAGCCGGGCAAATCCGGAAGACGGTGTTGTAAATCTTGCATTAGGGCTTGGTAAAACAATTGTTGATGGCGGTCTATGCTGGACATACTCACCGGCTTATCCAACAATTAATCCGCCTTTTGCAAATGTTGGCGATATGCTCAAACAGACGCAGACAAATTTCTGGGCTGTCAATATGGGGAAAGCGCCTGCTTATGATCCCATAAATGAAACAGAATACATGAACAATGAGAATATTATTATCGCGGATAAGGATGGCGCACTACCGTTTTTAGCTTCCACGGTTGATAAATATTCAGGTCGTCTGGCTATTGGTACAGGAGCAGATGGAGCGAGGATTTTGACTTTTGCACCGTTATTGCAGTTAGATGATATTCCATTAAACGATTGTATAAAATCTTTGTTAAACATTTGTGAAAAAGCGTTTGAAAATCCTGTTGAAATTGAGTTTGCTATGACTTTTAATGACGGCAAAGATGCAGATCAAAAACACCGTTTTGGATTGCTTCAGGTGCGGCATATGGTTGTTTCAAATGATGAAATTGAAATAAGTCCGGATGAGTTTGACAAGGACTCTAATTTGGCGGCTTCTCTAAAAACGCTGGGTAATGGATTGAATGAATCTATTCAGGAAATCGTCTATGTACGGCCGGAGAAATTTGAGGCAAAGTATACTCAAAAAATTGCGTATGAGATTGAATCCATAAATAAAAAAATGGTGAGGGAAAATCGTGATTATGTGCTGATTGGTTTTGGACGTTGGGGCAGTTCTGATCCATGGCTGGGAATTCCGGTCGACTGGAGCCAGGTATCAGCAGCAAAGACAATTGTAGAAGCCACATTGGAAAATATGAATGTAGAGTTGAGCCAGGGATCGCACTTTTTTCATAACCTAACCAGCTTCGGAGTAACATACTTCTCGGTGCAATTTAATGGCCCACATAATATTGATTGGGATTGGCTAAACAATCAGCCGGCCGAAGAAGAAACAGATTTTGTACGTCATGTTAAGTTGGATTCCCCTTTGCAGATAAAAGTTGATGGGCGGAGTGGAAGCGGAATTATAAATAAACCGTAATCACTTTTTTTTAAAAAGACAGCCAGATTCACTCAGTTGGATCGGCTCTTGACTGTTTGGAAATTGATTAAATAAAAGAAGCAAAAAATGAATAACAACAAACCTGTAGACAAATTAGTCCTCGATTTAAAAGAGCGGGCAAAAGAACTTAATTGTCTTTATGAAATCCAGGAATTATTAAGCAACCCGGGAAAATCAACAAAAGAAATTTGCGAGTTGTTGGTAAAATCAATTCCTCCCGGATGGCAGTTTCCAGATATTTGCCATGCAAAACTGTTATTGCACAGATCTGTTTTTGAGACAGAAGGTTTTCAAGAATCAGCCTGGTTTCAATCTGCAGATATAAAAGTACAAGATGAGATTGTTGGGAATATTACAGTCTACTATACTGAAGAAAGGCCAAAGGAAACAGAAGGCCCATTTCTTAAAGAAGAGCGTAAATTGCTAAATACAATTGCCGAACAATTTGGTATGTATGTATTGCACCAACAGCTTAAAACAGTTTTTGAAGAACAGAAAGGCAGCGAGGAAGAAAGCAAAAGTGAGTGGGGCGTCATACTCGATTTATTAACAAAAACAGATCCAAGACTATTAATCCGAATTTCACGAAAAATGGTTAATTTTCTCAGTTGGACCGGAGTTAAGGAGGCGCAGCAATTACTTGAACAATTTAGCCCGGCCTACCAGCAGGAAAATGAATTGTTGCAAGAAGTGAACGTCCCATATCAAAGGCAGAAAGGGATCGATCTGCTTGCTCTTAGTTATGATATTTTTGAAGTGGCGGTTAAAAATATGGGTGTTGCTGATGTTTTAACCAGCATTCAAAAATGGATTAAGGAAGACCGTTCCGGGTTTCTGGTTAATATTTTGGAAGATACCGGTTCTTCTCTTGCGCAGATTAGCAGCGCCATAGAGCGTTATCATCATCTAACACCTCACGGACTGGAACTTTCAATTCCAAGAGAAATGAGTTTTCGAGTGGCCCTGATTCGCCGCATGTTAAGTGACCAGCCGGGATTTATAAATATTGCCAAACAATCGATTGAGGTGGATGATTTTAATGATTTGTTACACAGCATTATTTATCCTGTTGGCAGCCATGGAAAATTAGGGGGAAAAAGCTCCGGGTTGTTTTTGGCCAAACAAATCCTTAAGAATGCCTCGCGCGAAAATGAGCTGTTTCGGGAAATAAAGACCCCCAAAACGTGGTACCTAACTTCAGATGGCATTTTAAAGTTCATGGCTTACAATAATCTGGAAGATATTATTGAGCAAAAATATAAAGATATTGAGCAGGTTCGCCATGAATATCCTTATGTGGTGAATGTCTTTAAAAATTCTACATTCTCTCCGGAGATCATCAACGGGCTTTCTCTTGCATTGGATGATTTTGGTGAAGTTCCACTCATCGTACGCAGCTCCAGTTTGCTGGAAGACCGCCTGGGTTCAGCTTTTGCCGGGAAATATAAAAGCCTGTTTATCGCCAACCAGGGAAGCAAAGAAGATCGTCTTGCTGAAATTATGGATGCCATTGCCGAAGTATATGCATCGACTTTTGGGCCCAATCCAATTGAGTATCGTACACGACGTGGAATACTGGATTATCACGAAGAGATGGGTATTTTAATCCAAGAGGTGGTGGGCAAAAAAGTTGGTAAATATTTTGTTCCGGCTTTTGCCGGGGTTGCATTCAGCCAAAATGAGTTTCGTTGGTCCAGCCGTATTAAACGAAATGATGGCCTGTTGCGAATTGTACCCGGTTTGGGCACACGGGCTGTTGATCGCCTTAGTGATGATTATCCTGTGCTGGTGGCGCCTGGGCAACCAAATTTGCGGGTTAATGTTACGCTCGATGAAATAATCCGCTACTCACCCAAATATATCGATGCCATAAATATGGAAAACTGTACATTCGAATCTTTGGATATTCAAACAATGTTTAAAGAGTGCGGTAATGATTTTCCATCCATCAATAAACTGGTTTCAATAATCAAGGAAGATCATCTTCAGCAACCACGGGTAATCGGTACAAATTACGATGATGAAAATATTGTAGTGACTTTTGAAGGGTTGATGGAAAGCACGCCATTTATTAAACAAGTCAGGGAAATATTGAAAATTTTGCAGGATAAATATGATCATCCTATAGATATTGAGTTTGCACATGACGGTGAAAATTTTTACCTGTTACAATGCCGTAGCCAAAGTTATGGTGTGCATAGCGAACCTGCGATCATTCCGGTAAACATTCCCAAAGATAAGATTTTATTTTCGGCCAACCGCTATATTTCCAACGGGAATGTTCAGGATATTTCACACCTCGTTTATGTAAGCCCGCAAAAATACAGCGAAATTTCGGATTATCAGCAACTGCATGCTGTCGGTCGTGCTGTTGGCAGGTTGAACAAACTATTGCCAAAACGACAATTTATTTTAATGGGCCCAGGCCGTTGGGGCAGCCGTGGAGATATAAAACTTGGAGTAAGCGTAACTTATTCGGATATAAATAATACCTCCATGCTGATTGAAATTGCCCGCAAGCAAAAAGACTATACTCCCGATCTTTCTTTTGGTACACATTTTTTCCAGGATTTGGTTGAAGCAAATATTCGATATCTTCCGCTTTACCCGGATGATGAAGGAATTTTATTTAATGAGGATTTTCTGCTAAAATCTGAAAACAAGTTTGCCGAAATATTGCCGGATTTTTCCAACCTTGCACAAGTAATAAAAGTTGTTGATATACCAGCTTCTACTAAGGGCAACACTTTGCAGGTGTTGATGAACGGTGAAACAGAAGAGGCTTTGGCAGTTTTGAATGGTGGGTAAGTTTCAATTTTTAAAGCCTCAGGGTTATTTATTTGGTCAATCAATAAAACATAGCAAATATTTGTACAGGGATTAACACGAGAAGTAAGATTTCGTGTTTCATTGTTAATTCATTTAAACCTAAACGTTAAACCTTTAAGGAAATCAAATGAAAAAACTACTACTATTCTTATTACCTTTAATTTCATTTGCTCAAAATGATCATTATATCAATTACGCCAAAGAATCTGTAAAATATTTAACTTCGAAAGATTTAATGGGAAGGGGCTATACACATGATGGTCATATTAAAGCTGCAAAATTTATCGAAAGTGAATTGTTAAATATTGGACTTGACAAAATAGATGATTCTTACAGTCAAGAATTTGAAGTAGAAGTAAATATATTTGAAAGAGAACCCCATTTAATAATAAATGATAAATGGTTAAAATTAGGTACTGATTTCATTCCACATGAACACAGCTCATCAGGCGATATTTCTAGCAATAAAGTTGTATATGTAGATAATGGTATTTTCATACCAGATGCAGGGTTAAATGATTACAATGGACTATCAGCAAATGGGAAAATTATAATAATTGATAATGAACTTCCACAACATCTTAAAAAGAACAAACAATTTTCAAAATTTACTTCTGAATCGACCAGAATTTTAATTGCCCAAAAATTAGGAGCAAAAGCTATAGTCTTGATTCAAGATAAATTAACCTTCGGAGCAGCGTACACAAGATTGCAAATTCCGATAGTAAGAGTATTAAAGAGTTCTCTACAAAATCCAATAGAAAAAGTTGAACTGGAAGTCGAATCTGATTTTGATGATTTTGATACTAAGAATATTTTTGGATTTATAAAAGGTACATCAATTCAAGATTCAATTATCATGCTATGCGCTCATTATGACCATTTAGGAGCCTTGGGAGATAGTGTTTACTTTCCTGGTGCAAATGATAATGCGAGTGGTGTTTCACTTCTTTTGAGCCTTGCAAAATTCTTCAAAGACAATCCTATTAAGAATTCATTACTATTTACATTTTTCTCCGGGGAAGATGTTGGTTTAGTTGGATCAAAATATTTCCAGAAAAACCCAGAAATTGAATTAGAAAGGGTGAAATTTTTAATTAATTTTGATATGGCTGCTTCAGCTGAAAATGGAATTATGGCGGTTGGTGGAAAAAATTTCCCCGAATTCTTTCAAAAGTTGAAATCAATAAACGATGATTTGTCTTTAGGAAAGCTTGGAAGCAGAAAGAATGCTCCGAATAGTGACCATTATTTCTTTATTAGAAATGGAATAAAGGGGTTTTACCTTTTTACAAAAGACGGAAAGCAACCTTATCATCATGTGAATGATAAATTTGAAACTTTAGAATGGGATGATTTTGAAAGGATGTTTAACTTGGCTAAATCTTTTATCCAATCAATATAAAAAGCATAACAGGTGTCGTAATTGAATTCCACTCGGATATGATTTCTTTTTTGTGGCAAATCATCTTATCGTAAATCGATAGTAGGTTTTTGGTAAAAAGACATAATGTACATTATCCTTTATTAACCTATATTTAGAATAAAGAAACCACATTATACTTTAATACCAAAAGAAAGAAGGCTGGCCATGGGAAGTATTTCCAATTTTTTTATAAGAAAAACGGTAAAGCAAACACGATTAAGTTTTCAGCACCGACCCGCAATCATCGCAATAATAACCTTGCTTTTTCTCTCAGTGTTAAGCACAAATGCTCTGGCTCAGCTTGCCGGCCTCAAAATCGGCTATACTGATCATGAACGTATTATTGCTGCCATGCCGGAGTTTCAGCAGGTGCAACAGACCCTCCAGGCAGAGACCCAAAGAGAACAAAATTTGCTCCAGGCAAAGTACGAAGATTATGAGACTAAGCTAGATAATTACCAGAAGCAACAAGCATTGCTCTCAGCAGAGCGCCGCAAGGAGCGTGAAAATGAGTTGATTCAGCTTCAACAAGAAATACAGAGAACTGAAGGTACGAGCCAGGAGAAGCTTGCTAAAAGACAGTCAGATCTTTATGCACCAATCTTTGAAAAAGTGGACCAGGCAATCCAGGCAACCGCCAAAGAAAAGAGCATCGACATAGTATTGCGATCCAATATTGGAGCAGCACAACCTATTATCCTTTATGTCAATCAGGACAAAATTGTCGACATCACGTTGGATATTGCGCGCAAACTAGGTCTAAATGTAACAGGAACTGAATAATCTGACGTCCCTTTTCTTGAGAATTGTCACGGCGATTGTTTCCTTTTCAAATTATACTTGTTTTTGGGTTTCTGTTGATTCATTAATTAGAAATTATTGTAATAAACGTGTTTGAAAAGGAGACAACCATGCGCTATTTATTTGCGGTTTTTATGTTATTCATTTCAACATCCACACTTTTTGCACAATTAACAGCGGTTAAATTATACGACTGGAAACACGAAGGCCTGCCATCCAGTGGTAATTGGACCATTTCCGAGGACAGCACTTCTGTTCGCCAAAGTAAAAACGATGTACCTACTTTTTTTGTCAGTCCGGATACTTTTAGTAATGTAACCATTAGGGGCAGTTTCTTTGTTGATAGCAGTGATGACGATTATATCGGCTTTGTTTTTGGCTATTTGCGTCCGGATTCAGCAGAAGAGTATTTTGATTTTTATCTGATGGACTGGAAGGGAAATACACAGTCAGGTGCGCAGGAGGGATTTACTTTGTCTAAGGTGGAAGGAATTGTTGAAGTGCCATCCGGTACTAATACATCCCACCCATATTGGGATCACATGGACACCACACAAACAGTTCTTGCTACAAACTATGGTGACAATGGTTGGGCCCGCAATGTTGTTTATAATTTTGAATTAATTTATGAATCAAACAGGGTTCGAATTTCAATCGATACTACACAAATATTTGATGTTTCCGGTGAATTCCGTGCCGGCCGGTTTGGCTTTTATAATTACTCGCAGCCTGGAGTCAATTACCGGGAGTTTAGAGTAAACGAAGCTCCATTGGCTATTGATGACTATTATGTGGTTGATGAAGACTCACAGATTGCAATGGATGTAACCTTTAATGATACAGATGCCGATGGACACGATAAAATGATAACCAACGTTGGAGCTGCTACACAAGGCAATGTAACTTTTACTAATGGAGACAGCCTTATTTTCTACACACCAGCTTTAAACTTCAATGGGGCCGACAGTTTTTATTATCACATTTCTGATGGCAATGGAGGCAGCGATTCTGCAAAAGTTGTTATTACAGTTAGCCCGGTAAATGATGCGCCACAACGTATTGCATTAATTCCGGATGCAATAATAGCCGAAAATAGCATGGATGTTTTTCATGTGACAATTAATGATTATTTTAGTGATGTGGATGCAAATGATAGTTTTTTGAGCGAGATTTCAATCTCATCAAACGGAAATGTGAACGGCGTGGTCTCAGCAGATTCGCTGTTTCTAAGTAGTAGTAATTTTAGCGGTTTTGATACACTCTTGGTAAGTGTTGCTGATGACAGTGGATCTGTTGTAATGGATACATTTGTTGTAGAAGTAGAGAAGGCTACTGGCCTGGAAGATTTAAATATTCCTGTAAAGTTTTCTTTAAAACAAAACTACCCGAATCCATTTAACCCAACAACCTTAATTGTTTATTCTATTCCTAAAAGTAGTGACGTTAGTTTGGTTGTTTATGACATTTTAGGCCAAGAGGTGGTCAGTCTTGTTAACAAAAATCAGAAAGTCGGTACTCATCAGGTTGTCTGGAATGGAAGGGATAATTCCAATAATCCCGTTTCGAGTGGCATGTACTTTTATAAAATCAAAGCAGATAATTTTGAACAGTCTAAAAAAATGGTTTTGATGAAATAATAATTGAAATCCAAAAAGAAATTCAGAAAAGGAGATCATTAATCTCCTTTTTTTGTTTTCCACCAAATTCCAATAGATTTTTTAGCTTTCAAACACTGTAATATAAAAAATGAAAGACAAAGAAAATTTTATTAAATTGGGATTTATCAAATAAAGATAAATCAATTAATAAAGTATTGCTAAGAAAGGTATAATATGAAACTCAAATTATTTGTAATGGTAGTTTTATTTACAATGTTGAATGCCTGTCAAACAGAGGATCAGCAAACGTCAGCCGAGGGATTAAGCCCAAATATGCATAAAGTTGTAGTACAGGAAATTGTAAACGGCAAAACATATATGTACTTAAAAGTGAAAGAAAATGACCAGAAAAATTGGATTGCAACATCTCCCAAAGATGTAAAAGAAGGCCAGGTTATTTACTATGCTTCAGCCATGGAAATGAGAGACTTTACAAGCAAAGAAGTAAACCGCACATTTGATAAAATATATTTTGTCAACAAGATAAGTGATAGTCCGGCACTTTCATCCACCGGCACATCAATGGGCTCAGCGCATGGCCGGTCAACCACACCCCAGTTGGAAGATATTTCTGTAAGCCCCGCAAAAGGCGGGATTACCATCGAGCAACTATTTTCTAAAAAAGACGATTATGCAAATAGCAAAATTATCATAAAAGGCCAGGTTGTAAAATTTAACGCACAAATTATGGGTAAAAATTGGGTGCATTTACAAGATGGAACAAAAGACGGTAAAAATAATGATATTACAATTACTACAAATGAAGTTGTGAGTGTAGGTGATATAGTCATTTTTGAAGGTAAGGTAATACTTAATAAAGATTTTGGAGCTGGCTATTCATATGATGTGATTTTAGAAGAAGGTGTTTTGAAAGTTGGTATTTAATTGAAACGGTGGCTTAACAAATCGGGATTAAATTAACTTTTTGTAATATGGTCTCATTTTTAAGTCTTCTACTAAAACATGGTCAAGCAGCCACTTTCTTAATACTTCGATTAGATTGTCATAGTTTTTTGGGTTATTCAGATCATTTAAAATATCCTTTTTAATAATTTTCAATTGGTTCTTCAAATTATGATGCTTTTTGAAATGTTGAAAATGGCCTGAATAACTTCCCAGTTTCATTAAAGCTTCTTCTCTAGTAAAATGTTCTTCTGTATAGTTTTCTAATTCACGAAGAGCATTTTCAATATTTTCTTTTTTTTCACTGTTTAATTCTTCTTCAACAATATTAATTAATTTAAATAATTTTTGATGATCGGAATCAACAATTTTGTTTCCAACACTCATTGAGCTGGTCCATAAAATAGGCATTTGTTTTACCTCGAAGTCTGTTTTTGTTTACTTATGATTATCGTAATAATTGGATAGATATTTAATTTGGTATTTTTTAGCGCACTAATCTTCACCCACAGTTTTTAACCCTTCCGGCTGTTTACTATTGAATAATCATCTATTCAAAAAAACGATTATCACTTTGTAGGGAATTTACTGCGTTATTAGTTTAGTTAATTGAAATAGTATTTTTCGAATCGATCTGACAATCCCTATTTCAAATCACATTTTTTTTGTAGATGATGTACCCAACAACATCAGGAGGCTGGTATGGCTGAAATCAATTTCACCAAAAATCTAAAACTATTTTATTTAGTTTTGATTCATTTTTTATTTATAAACTTTACTGTTGCCCAGGATTTGGCTACCGAACCAGCTTCTGGAACAAGTACAGAATCCATCACAATAACTTATCCGAAACAAACAGGTGCAGTGCAAAAAACCGAAGCTTCTGTTGATTCATTGCCAAGGACAGACGCACAGGGTAGTTTCAGTGCATCAGCCGGCGGTTCTGATTATTACATCACCGCTTCCTGGTCAGGCTATTCAAACCCATGTGTTATTCCATCCAGCTCAAGCGGAAATATAAGCTGGTCTCCAGGTTGGGCCGGTGACCCTATTTCAGGAAATGCAAATAATGGTAGTAAAACAGTTTATCCCGGGCCAAACAGAAGGGTTGATTTTACATATAAATACACCTATTCAGGAACTCTTTGCGATGGTTCCTACTCCTCGGATGCAAACGCTACAACAGCTGCTTTGAAAAACCCAACCAGTTTTTCTGCCAGTGATGCGACAAGTGATTACTGGGTGGATTTGAGTTGGGGCAAAGGGACAAATATTCCTGCCAGCTATGTAACATATTATATTTATCGTAATGGTAGTTTTTTTGCCAGTACAACAAGTTTATCCTACAGGGCTTACATTACTCCAGGTCAGTCTGATACATGGAATGTGCGCACTCATTCAACTTTCAGTTATTCTGTTACATCTGGTGGCGTTTCAAACGGAGGATCCACATCATCATTCAGGGTTCCTTACAGCCAAACTGCTTCTTACGAAGATTTTATTGGAGAAATCGTATTAAACTGGAATAGTAATTCTGATTATGCCACACATTTTAGGATTTACAGAGATGGTGCGTTGATTGCTACAGTACCAAGAGCAACCTTAACCTATACAGATGAAAATATTATTAATGGAGAAGAATACACGTATACAATTAAGGGTTATAATGCATCTGCCGGGGTTGAATCCGGTGGAGTTAGTGTTAATGGAAAAACTTTCCCAATGTTTCCAAATGCAGCGGATGGGATTTATAATAATCGCGTCAAAGTTTCCTGGAAAAATGTTGCCAGTTTTGCAGAAGAAATTAAAATACTTAGGGGTGATGAAGAAATTGGGATTACCAGTAAAAATGCTACTTCTTATTTTGATTATGATGCGGTTCCCGGCAAACTCTATCAGTATAGTATCGTTCCAATCTCCGGTGGTGCTGAACTTGGCGCAGCCCGCGATTATGGATTTATCAGACCAGATGGTAAGATTTCCGGAAAAGTAAAAACAGTACGTGGCGCTGGTGTTAAAAATGTACAAGTTTCAATTAATCCTGCAAACGGCGATTCAAGCCAATCTTTACTTTTTGATAATACCCAGGATTATATGATCCGTAAACCGATTAAATCTTTTGCCGAAAGCGCATTTACTTTATCATTTTGGATGAAGTCGAATGCCACTTCGCAAACGGGAGCTATATTCTCTTATGCAACACCTGCCAGTGATAATACAGTTTTGATTTACAATCCAAACAATTTTGAATTTTTTATAAATGGTGCAGGGACAGGAACAACAAATATTAGTGCTGTTGACAACGCTTGGCATCACATTGCAGTTACCTGGCAAAAATCTGATGGGGCAATAAGGCTGCTTAAGGATGGTATTCAGGTTTGGTCCGGTACATTGGCAACAGGAGCAACATTACAAAATAACGGGTCAATTGTTTTAGGCCAGGATCAGGATTCATTTGGCGGAGGTTTTGATCCGGTTCAGGCCTATCTTGGGCAACTTGATGAAATTCAATTATGGGATCATGTTGTCAGTGATTCCATAATTAATAGTCAAATAAATCTGACCTTACGAGGCGATGAAGATGGTCTTGTATCTTACTGGCCATTTGATTCCGAAGGCAGGCAACCGCTAAATATCGCAGGTGATTTCTCCAAAGCTGGTGGCAACCATGTTCAAGGTTATGGAGTCTCTTTTTCAACAGATCATGCCCCGGTAGAAACAATTGTTTTAACTGATCCCACTGGGTTTTATTCAGTTAACAATATTTTTTATAATGAAAGTAATCCTTTTGATATAAGCGTTTTTAAACTTCGTCACGGATTTGATCCTACCAGCCAGGAAAGAACTCTGGAATTAAATGCGCCTGCTTCGGCCAATGTAGATTTTACCGACACTACCTCTTTTGCAATTTCCGGAAAAATTGTTTTGAACGGAACGAATTGTGCTGTAGCAGGTGTTGATATCTATCGAAATGGTACTTTTACCGGCATAAAAACAAATGCCCAGGGTGAATATCTGCTTTCCATTGAAGAGCCGGGCAATTATACAATTACTCCTGTTTTTGGAGACACTTCTTTTCCACATGTATTTGAACCGGCAGAGTTGGTTTTTACCATCACCGATGATGTTGCAAATGCGGATTTTACTGATATGACAACAAGTGAACTTGCCGGCCGTGTTGGAGGTGGTTGCGATGCATTTATCGGGCGTGCAAATATCAGCATTACATCTAAAAACCAGGTGGGTTGTTATTCAAAAGAGATTACAACAGACGTAAATGGAAACTATAGTCTTAATTTGCCATCTCAGGAATATATCGTTGAGGTGCTTTCGCTTGATCCGCCAAACCCGGTTATTACGGAAACTTTCCCAATTGTAATTACTGATCTTACATTTCAGGACACAACTTTAAATTACATTTACCGCAATCCACCGCAGATAAAAGTAAGCGGCTTCCCGGGTGTTTGTGCTGATGCTTCAGCGCCGTTTAATGTGCCAATTATAAACCAATACGATGTTTACACTTTTCAAATTGAAGTTTTTGAAGAATATTCCGGCGATACATGCCTGGTAGATACAGGATCCATTAAGATTTTTGATGATCTGGGTGGCAATCCTGCTGTGCCTGTTACTTTGCCATTGAAAGATGGCCGGGCATTTTATACAACACAAATTGGCGAGCCTAATATCCTCGATGGCGGTGCACATCCTTTTCAAAAACTATTTCAGGTTACTGCAGATGTGGAAGGGAAGAATGCTGCCTTTGAACAATGGGTTGTGGTAACAGGTCATAAACCGCGTGAACAAACTTTTGTAACAAAAACCCCGGAATTGCCCCTCTTAATTCTTAGAGATCCTCCCGGTGATGAAAGCTATGCTTATCTTGAAAAAGGTAGTTCACTTAGCCAAAATTTTACAATGTCACATTCTGTTGGCGGTGCGGCAGGGCTTTATACGGATATAAAAATCGGAGCCGGTATTCCCGTTCCATTTACCGGGATTGTGATTGGCGCCCGTACACATATCGAAGGCCAGATTTTAGCTGGGCGCGATAATAATAATGGCACAACTGTTTCTACCACATTTTCCCAAACAGAACGTTTCTCAACGTCCGGCAATGAAGATATCACGGGTGAAAAGGGTGATGTTTTTATGGGCGCTTCATTTAATATGATTTATGCATTGACGGATGAAATCAGATATGATGAAGCGAGTTGTACGGTTATCCAGGATACTTCACTGGTTTGGGGTTCTGAGGAAGTTAATACAACTTACATTTATACCGAAAATCATATTCGAAAAACCCTCTTGCCAAATCTGCACCTTTTAAGAAGCCTTGCATCGCCTGATTCTGTAGCGCTTTTGGGTTCCTTTATTGATGTTTGGGAGCAGGTTCTGGAGAAAAACGATCAGCAAAAAGAGCGTGCCACTTTTGAAAGAAATATCTCTTTTAGCGCCGGCACAACGCGTGAGTATTCTGAGACAAACACGCAGGATTCAACGATCAGCATTGATTTCACCATATTTATAGATTCGGAACTGAAAATAGGTGTTGGTATTGGGGATGGTGATTTTGCAGATGTTGAAATTGGTGCAGCGGCAAAATTCCGCTGGTCGACTTCTGAAGCACGTGACACAACTCTTTCGCAATCAACAACCGTTGGCTATGTTCTGGGAGATAATGATCCGGGTGACTTCTTTAGTGTGGATATCAAGAAAGATAATGTTTATTCAACACCTGTTTTTGATCTTGTAGCAGGGACAAGCAGTTGTCCATGGGAACCGGGAACTCAGCCACGCGATGCAACAAACCTGACAATCGATAAATTTGAGCAAAATGATATTCCTCCATTTGACCCAGCCAGTTTCGTTTTGAACCTGGGTAACTTAAGCCAAAGTGGCGAAACACGAGATTATAAATTAGGTGTCATCCAATCCAGCAATTTTGATGGTGCTGTAATTAGTGTTGGCGGTGTGGTGATTGAGGATTTTATTGATTACAGGATTCCGGCCGGACAACAGATAACTGCAACTATGGCTGTACGCAGAGGTCCCGTTTCATATTCGTATGAAAACCTGCAACTACGTTTTTATGCGCTTTGCGATCCGTCTATCTCTGATACGGTTACTTTTTCTGTGAATTATCAAAGTCCTTGTTCGGGTGTGGAATTGTTTAAGCCGGATAATAACTGGCTGGTAAACCAAAGTTCAAACGATTCATTGCTGATAATTATGAGAGAGTATGATACAACTAATCCAAAACTTGAAAGTGTAAGTATGGAGTATCGAAAGGTTGGTGGCAGCTGGAAAACGGCAATCGCAAAATTACGCTCTGAGCTACCTGCTGAGTTTATTTACGAGTTCTGGGATGTTTCCGGATTAGATGATGGAAATTATGAGCTTCGGGCAAAAACAAAATGCGGAACTGATGGCGTCAATTATTCTAAAATTTCCCAGGGAGTAATCGACCGCAGCAGTTTACTGGTTTTTGGAAAACCACAACCTTCGGATGGCGTCCTTAATATTGGTGAAGATATTTCAATTAGCTTTACGGCGAATCTGAATTGTCCGCAAATAAACTCTGATAATGTTAAAATGATAAACACAGCAACCAGTATTGACATTCCGATAGATGTTGCATGCAGTGGCAAAACGTTAATTATAACACCACTGGTTGATATAGCAACTCTTGAACGCGAAAATCTGAAAGTTACAGTATCCGGCGTGGAAGATAAAAACGGCAATGGCTTAAAAGAAGATATAAGCTGGTCGTTTACAGTAAACCAGAATGCTTTGCATTGGGTGGTTTCAAATGCCAATATAAATGTGTATAAAGGCAGCCAGGAAACATTTAAAGCAAAGCTGGTTAATGTAGGTGGTGCACAAAATAGTTTTAGCCTGACGGGTATTCCAAGCTGGTTAACCGCTGATCCGACCAATGGCACCATACCATCTGGTGGGCAAATAGAAATTAATTTTACAATAAGTGATCAGTTAGAACAGGGCAGCTATTTGGATACAGTTGCCGTTCAGGTAAGCGGGCAGGGTGATGATCCATTATTTATAGATGTTACTGTTTTATCGGAGCCACCATCCTGGGCTTTCAATTTTTCAAATTATCAATACTCAATGGATGTTATTGCACAGCTAAAAGAAGGTGATGGATTTTCTTCAGATGAAAAAGATATTGTGGCGGCTTTTGTCGGGAATGAAATCCGGGGCAAAGTAAACCTAACTCATGTTTCGGAACAGGATAACCATCTGGCATTTATTACTATTTACAGCCACCAACAATCCGGTGAGACAGTTACTTTCCGAAGCTGGGATGCCTCAAAGGGAGAAGAGTCCGGCTTTATTGCAGAAACGATCACTTTTGAGAATAATGGCTCTGTTGGATTATTGCTAAGCCCATTTGTTTTAACACCATCGGGTAAAGCACAAAATATTACGCTTGCACCAAACTGGAACTGGTTTTCCCTTAATCTTGAACAAAGTGATATGAGTGTTGAAAACAT
The DNA here is from genome assembly GCA_013112635.1 of Calditrichota bacterium. NCBI lineage: Bacteria > Pseudomonadati > Calditrichota > Calditrichota bacterium. The sequence continues at coordinate 43,402 of JABFGF010000005.1, forward strand.
TTTAAGTAATTTAAATGCTACTTCCGGTGATGTTATAAAAGGCCAGGAGGGAATTGCAACCTTTTATAACAATGAGTTATCAAGCGAATCGGACAAAACAAACTGGATAGGCGATTTGCAAAATATTGAAGTTGGAAAATCATACCGCATTTTTCTTGCCAATGAGCAAAACCTGAGATTTGCCGGGGATACAATAAATGTTTCAGAAGAATCTATCCAGGTGTTTAGCGGCTGGAACTGGATTGGTTATTTGCAGCAGAACAATGTGGATTTAAACAATGCTTTTACAGGTTTTAGTTACTCAGATGGTGACCGTTTAAAAAGCCAGGATGCATTTTCTGTATATGATGCTTCCTCAAGTTCCTGGCAAGGTGGTTTAACAACTTTAAATCCTGGTGAAGGCTATTTGCTAAAATCTGCAAAAGATGGGTTTATCTCTTTTTCCGGTTCAGGATCCTCAATTATAAATCCGGGTAAAAACATTCAACCCAATCAACAACCCAATCTTGCCGGTAATGAATTGTCCGCCTATAATTATGAAAATAACATGACAATAATCGGATCAGTTCAGTTGGGCGGTACAACAATCAGTGATTCAAACTACAGCGTTTTGGCCATTGTAAATGATTCATTGCGTGGCAAAGCCGATGTGAAGTTTTATCCGGAAATTAATAAGGCCATGGTATTTATGACGGTTTACAGTAATTCTATTTCGGGAGAAGAACTTACTTTTGAAGTCATCAATTCATCACACGGAGTGTCTTTGCCGGTTACCACAACAATCCCATTTACGGCAGATGGTATTGTCGGCAGCATTGAAAATCCACATTCATTTGCGGGTATTGATGAAGTTGCGCCCGAAATAAGAAGTGCGTTTTTATATTCCACTGAACCCGGTTTGGCGGATCATGTACGGCTTTATATTACATCAAGCGAGCTATTAAAAGAAGCCCCTTTGGTGAGAGCGGTGTCGCCAACTGGAAAAGAAGACGCCTTTGCGGCAGAAGTTTTTGATAGTGGAGAAAATATTTATCTGGCGAAATATCACGTACAGGAATATGGTGAAAATACATTTTATATCCTGGCCAGCGATCTCTCTGAAAACCTGACGCAAGATGTCCGCAAGTTGAGTGTTAATCAAATTAGTTTGGGCAAATCTTCATTGATTTCGCTGAATGAAAATACATCCATAAAACTAAGCCCGGCTTCATTTAATGCAAATGGAAATTTTTATGGAGAGTATTATAAGGCAGAGAAAGAGGAGCTTGAAAAGAACATGATGCGGATAAGTCAAAATATGACATTTTCTGCTTCAAGCACTGTTGACGAGGGTTTCACTGTAAAATACGATCTAAAAGAAATTGATATACCTGAAGAAGAAAAAAGAAAAATTGGTTTATACCGGTTGGATAAGGAAAACGGAGAATGGGTTTTTATTGGCGGACAAGGTGAAAATAATCAATTAATGCAATTGGCAAACCAGACAGGTACCTTTGCGGTGTTTTATGACAGCGATCGAATTCCGATTCCCAAACAGTTCAGATTGTATCAAAATTTTCCGAATCCTTTTAACCCGGTTACAACAATCCGTTTTGATTTGCCAAAAGAGCAAAATGTATCGTTGAATATTTATAATGTTCTTGGGCAAAAGGTAAAGCAATTATTAAATCAAAAACTTGATGCGGGCTACCATAAAACAGAGTGGAATGGTTTAAATGAACATGGTGTTAAAGTTGCTTCAGGAATTTACATTTACCAGATAAAAGCCGGTAAAAAACTAATTAACAAAAAAATGATACTAATTAAGTAGGAAGGAGACTAAAAATGAAAAAGCAAACAATAAAATTTTTCTTCTTATTTACGCTAATAGTTTTAGCTTTTGGATGTAAGAAAACGGTTATCAGCAGCAATGATATTCGTAATATCCAGGGGCATATTGAAAACATTGTTGCCGAAGAAGGTGTTGGTGTTTACAGTTATATTCTGGATGATGTTTACACGATTAAAAATGATCCTAATGTTCTTCCTGAAAATGAAGTATATGGAAACACAAATCCCACATTATTGCAGGCTGTTATAGAAAACAGGATATTAACTTTGACTTTAAATCCTGGCCAGACCGGGAGTACGCAAATTACAATCCGAAACAGAAGCGGAGCCGTTTTTCGTGATGATGTTTTTACGGTTAGTATCAGCTCAATTGCTGCATCAGAAGCGATGAACCGAGCTGTTAATTATTTCCAGTCAGATGATTATGCCTTGGCAGAGTCACACTTTCGATTAGTGATAGCAAAAAATGCAACGGCCTCACTTTCGGATGCATACATGGGTTTGGGTTTTAGCCGAATGCGCTTAGGCGATGAGCAAAATGAATATGGTTACAATGACCTGAAAACCAGTCGTGGATTAAATCCATCAAATGTGGATGCAATTGCCGGACTGAGTTTGCTTGAATATGCAATCATGGAAAATTACAATAATGCGATTGACTATGGCCGCGAAACATTGAATAAGTCAACCGATTTTATTTTTCGATATGATAGCGGAATTGATAAAAATGATATTCTACTAAATATTGCTCTTAGCCAATATGCAGCAAAGCTTTTTGATGATTGTCTGGTTACAATTCAATTGTTGGATGCGACTTATAGCGCTGATCCATCATCGGAGAATTATAAAACGGAGCTGTTTGAAAAATTGCAGGAATTGGTGGATTTATATAAGTAGTTTTTATTGATACTTCTATCAAGCTTCAGATTCCTGATAAAAGAATTCAGGAATGACAGCTTTTAAATTAGGCGGCATTGGCCGCCTTTTTTTATGTTCTTATCCTTCTCTATATTCACTTATCTCAAATAAATGACCATCAGGGTCCTGGAAAAAACAACGCGTTTCGGCACCCCAATTATAAGGCGGAGTAACGAATGAAACACCTTTTGATTTTAGAATTTGGTAAGATTTTTGGCAATCTTTTACCCGGATTGTAAAAGAGTGGCTGACACTGTTTTTGTCATAAGGAGGTTTATAATAAATATCCGGCTTGTCTTTGGTCGGTTCGCCGGCAGTTACTAATAAAATCCAATGCTTTAATAACTCCAAAACTACAGAGCTTCCGCCATATTCCCTGAAAAGATTTCCTCCCAACTGATCAATATAAAATTTCTTGGATTTGGCCAAATCAGAAACTACTAATATTGTTGTAAGCTCAGAACCTTCGAATGGATTTGATTCTTGATTACTCATAAAATTTTCCAAAGTTGATTATAAGTTTTTGTTATAGGGTTATAACACGTATTCTGGAAAATTATTTCAATGTAACAAATGCTATCGAGAATAAATTATTCTTTAATTAAATCCGAAACAGAAACGCCATCATATGTGCTATATTCCAAAGGTTCTCTCTCAAGAATTCCAGCCGGAATATTATTTAAAAGCTTATCAAAACTGGAATCGTCAAGTCCATCAATAAAGTTGGCAAATTTCTCAGCTTGTATATTATCCGGGAAATATTTTCTCTGCATTTTTACAATAGATTTGAGCATCGGCAAATAGGGTTGTAAATCAGAAGTGGTAGAAGCGGCTTCGCTATCAATCCAGGCAATGGCCACTTTTTCAATCGAATTACTTTTTTCCATTTCCGATTTTAGCAGCAGTTCAATATCAAAGGCAAATTTCTTCTCGATTATATTGTCGATTATTGTGGAGGCCATATCTTTTTTGAAGGCTTTAAAACCACACTGAGTATCAATAATTTTACCAAGATTTGGGATTAATCTTTTCCACAAATAAATGAACAGCTTCCCCCGATCATTTCGTTTACCTGCTTTAATAACAACAGAATCTTCCTCACGCCGTGATCCAATCGCAACAGATTTGTTTTGATTTAAAATCGGGTTAATTAACAAACCAACCTGGCCTAAATGTGTTGATAGGTCAGCATCTGTGAAAATAATGATGTGATTTTTTGAGCTACTTTGTCTGGCCGCATAGTCCATTCCATAAATAATGGAGCCGCCTTTCTGACTCTCGCTGGTCGATGATAGGGGTTTAATTATAGGCAGTTTTTGTTCGATTGCCTCTTCGAGAAACAGGACTTTCACTTTGTCATTCAATTGATCATTATCCACAATATCTTGTGCAATTTTACCGCTGTTTTCCGGACATCCATCATCTACAATTATTAATTCCTATTGGAAATTTGGCAAATCATTAAAAAGGTATTCTAACTGAGTAACTTTTTTCCTTAGAAAATCTTCACCGTGTGGATGTTCACTTTTTTCTAAAATACGCTTGTGTTCTTTGTATACAGCAAAAACAACAGAAATTTTTACAGGTTCTTTTATTTCTGCAACCATCAGTTTGGATTTAGCAATTTTCAATGCCAACAGAATAAAAATTAATGACGTGTCATTTTTAGCAATAAGTTCTTTTTCAATTTCAATTATTTTTGTTAGTTCAGAATAATTCATTAGCAAAGAATCTACGGTCGATTTTACCAACTCAAGATGATCTGTGTTTGTTAGGTCTACAAATTTTGGGCACTCGGAAATCAGTCTATTTAGCATTGTTTGTTCCTGTTCGGTTCTGGTTAAATAAAGTAAAAACAATTGTATTTATATTACTTGTTTCAGTTTTGGCAAGATTTTGCACAAAGTTATTTTTTTCTAATAATTTTTTGGAGGGGATATTCTGAGAGTGAGAATAGGCATCAATAAAATCCAAGCCAACTTCATTAAATCCAAATTCAATTACCGACTTCAGGGCTTCATTCATTATTCCTTGACCCTGAAAATCCGGAAGTAATTCATAACCAACCTCTGCACTATTTTTGTCAGAAGCAAAATTCCACAAACAAATTGTGCCAATCAATTTTGGGTTGTCTTTTTTTGAGATAGCCCAATAAACGCAATCGTTGTTTTTTACACCAAGATTTATTTTTGAAATAAATGATTCAGCTTCTTTATTACTTTTTTGAGCAGGCCTGTCCAAATATTTATTCACTGAAGAATCTGACCTGATTAGAAATATCTGAGAAGCATCAGATATTTGCAATGCTCTCAAAGCCAGACGCGGTGAATTAAGGTTTGGGAAAGGTGTAAATTTAAATTTGTCCATTAAAAATTACAGACCAAAAATGTCATTTATTTTGGCAATGTTAAATCCATTTGAAATAACTTGTTTTGCCTGTGTGCTTTTTAAATTTAATACCGGATTTGTGTGGTTAAAGTGGATAAAATAAATTTTGCTCTTCTCACGGGCAGACAAATTTTCAAACTTGTTCATACTTTCAATTATAAACGGGTGTGGAATCTCAGAAATGTCACGATTGTTTATTTCTTCTCCATCAAAAAAGGAAGCATCTAAAAAGGCGTAGTCTACTTTGGCAATTTCTGCAATAATTTCGCTGTCCCATTTTTCCCATTTGTCTATATCCGGAATAAATAATGCTTTTTTATTAGGCCCGCTAATTTTAAATCCAGCAGTTTCAGAGTATTCATCGCGGTGTGGCACCAAAAACGGTACAACATTTAAGTTTGGTGTTAAGCTTATTTCCTTCCGGTTTTGAATTTCATGAATAGAAATATTTTTGATGTTAACCAGTTGGCTCCAGGGCCCATTATGCTCCAGAAAAGATTTCATTTTAGGCATGGCATAAACTGGAACGTCATTTGCGTTCATTGCTTCTCTGCCAAGATACATTAAACCCGTATAATGCCCGATATGTGCATGAGTCAGAAAAATACCATCCGGTGTTTCTTTTGTGGAAAAAGTGGAAAGATTTTTTAACATCTTCATCTGTTCAGGAAAATCTGGAGTGGCTTCAAAGATGTAGCTTTTTTTATTTTGAGGATCGATCACTCCAAGGGAGACTACTTTTTTATCCGGATCAGGATTTTTAAACAAACCACGGCAGCAATCTTTTGAACAAGCAATGTGTGGTGCGCCTGCATCTTGCACTGTGCCCAAAATAATTAATGATGTTTCTTCTATTGTCGGGTTTTGGTCGTGCTCTGTTTGTGGATTTGATTTTTCTTTGCATGAAAATAGAAATAAAGAAATTATAACTAAGAATTTTAAAATTGTGCTGCTCATTGTTCTTTTCTCATTAAAGGTAAAAAGCTGTCTTTGGGATAACTCTCTATTTTGTCGTAGGTAACAAATCCCTGGCTGGCATAAAACGCCTCTGCATTTGGATCAGCTTCAACGATTATGGATTTCTTCTTAGAAGCTACTTTTTTTAGAGATTCATGTAGTAAAATTTTCCCATATCCTGAGCCAATAAAATCTGGTTTTACCCACAAATTCATTACTTCATAACTTGTTTCATTTTCCTGGATTGAGCACCAGCCAATAATGGCTTTGTCTTTTTCAAGTTTAAAAATTTTTTGATCTGCAAAATCATTTTCGGTCAGGGTTAAATCATCGACCCATTTCTCGATCCACTCTTTTGGATAGCCCCAATGCATTTTCGATTCAATACTTATAGCATTTAGAACTTCTAAATCGCCCACTTTGGCATCATTAATTTTGATCTCAAAACCTATATTTTATTCGTGGTTGTTGCTGTAATTTGTAATTATTTGATCACGCAAATTGAGATACATTTTAGTAACATCATTCATTAATCCGTTGGAATAGTTTGTTAAGAATTTCTGTGCTTCCTTAGGATTTTTTTTATATAGCTTCATGGCCTCTTCTTCAATCTTTTGCTGACCATCGATTATTTTTTTCTCAAAGGGATTTCGTGCAGCACGAACATCTTCAGCAATATTCTGAAATTTTAAATTGGCAAGGTTATCAACAAAATCAATTGCCCAGCGAGCTGACCGTTCATCATACTTTTCCGGGTCATAAATATTGTATGTTTCTGCTACTGAAAGATTTCCGGAGTAAATTGGTACATAGGGACTAAAATATGGATTATCCAGATAAACCCAGTAAACACCGCCAATTTCGTTTGGCAGCCAACCGCGCAGTTGAAGCACCATTCCGTAATGCCCGCGATGCCTGGCAACAGGGCGACGATAGGTGAGTTTTAATAATTTTCGCAAGTCGCTACCGGGAAACGGTGTTGCCAAAGGGCTTTTAACATATTTCCCGCTGTCGGCCGGGACCAACCAGTGCGGATCGGAGGTCATATCATATATAGTACCTTCAAAAGTTGAACGCTGAAATGCAATTACATCATGGGCGGAGATCTTTTTTTCTGGCTTAACAGCAAAGGGATAAATTGAAACCGGTTCAACTATTTGATAATAAGGTTTAAGGCTTTTGTATGGATCATCTTTAATAAAACGATCAGGCCATTCTCTGTAATTTGGAGCAAATCTTTGATGAAAAAGCCAAAACCTACCGGTGGCATATTCAACAGGAAGGGGAGTATAAGCTTCCTGCCAGATAAATGGTTTTCCGGATGCAGGATCGTACCAGCCGCGGTCAATGGCTTCCTGCTTATAATTTTTAGAAACCAAAAAATTATCTGTGTCTTCCTCATTTATTTCTTTGATGATGCTCCAGTTTGGAATCATGGTTGCTTTGTCATCAGGTACGCGTTGAGCTGCCCAAATGGCTCCCGGTTTTCCACTTTCCGGTGTCCAGCCCGGTCCAACACCAAAAACTTCAAAAACCCAAATTTCATCCGTATCGGCAATTACCAACGTTTCAGATCCATCACCACTTGATGGCAAAAAGCCGTAAGTCATCATTAAATCACCAATAAACTGCACAGCTTCTTTTGCTTTTTTATGCCGTTGCAAGGCAAAAATCTGAGCTTGCTCGATGGTCATTATTTGTTTGCCATTTTCGCGGGTGCATATTAGCTCTTTGCGCTGGGCCGTCGTGCTTTCACCGATCCCAAGTTGAAATTCGTTTAAATGTGAGTATGCTGATTGAAAATATTTGTAGGTTTTTTCTACCTGAGGGGTATATCCCAGGATTTCTCCATCATCATGTAAAGGCCTGTCTGCATCCTGAATGCCCCAATAAACGGCTGCTTTTTCTCCCGGCTTAAATGTCATTGCCGGAACTACAAAAATTCTCGAATCCTGGCCTGTATCCGTGTGTGAAATAATGTTAGAACCATCTGCCGAAGCTTTTTTACCAACAACTATTATTGTGCATGCAAACAGGTTAGTCTGGTATCCTAATAACAAAACGATCAGAATTAATAATATCTTTTTTAACATGATTTTCCTTTCAGGGCATTTCTAAATATTTATCTAAATATGAATCCATTCTTTAACGGATCAGCCGGATCGAAATAAAATTCATTTTGCCCCGTGATAAAAGCTGTCCCGGAAACCTCCGGTATAATAGCTTTGTGCGGACCAAATTTGGTCGTTTCTAAAACCCGAACATCCATGGTTGTCCCAAGAATACTTTCAATGGTTATTTTTTCATTTTGGGCTAATTCACTTTTTGCATGATGTAATGCGGCCCGGGCGCTAACTCCGGATCCTGTTGCAGATCGGTCGACTTCGCCCTCTGCAAATATACAAACATTTCGGCTATGGTTTTTGGGATTAAATGCTTTCCCTGTAAAAATGGTGCCGTAAAGAAAACTTAAATCTTCTTCAAATGGGTGTTTGATTTCAAAATTTTCCATGACAGCGTGTTTTATTCTTCGCCCGAATTCAATCAATTTGTTATAATCCGATTCATCCATTTTAAGACCCAATTTATCGGCATCACAGAAGGCATAAAAAGCACCTCCAAAAGCCACGTCAAATTGAACCGGCCCGATCCCGGGAACATCGATTTCCTTATTTTTCAGATAAAGGAATGAGGGTACATTTTTAAAAGATACTTTTTGAACAATTCCATTTTTGCGAAGAGCTTTGGCATAAATTTTCCCCGGCGGGGCATTGATAATTAACTCAGGTTCGTCAGCTTCTTTTTTAATTATCCCGGTATCAAAAACAAGTTTTGTTAAGGCGATGATGGCGTGGCCGCACATGGTGCTGTAACCTTCATTATGCAAAAAGAAAGTTCCAAAATCGGCATCGTCAGTTGTGGGCTCAGTGATTACAGCTCCGTACATATCTGCATGTCCGCGTGGCTCAAACATAGTTCCGGTGCGGATATAATCATAGTTATCCCGAAAAAAACGTCTTTTCTCAAGAATAGTCTTACCTTTGATCTCAGGCAGGCCATCCGTATAAACACGAAGAGGTTCGCCACCTGTATGAAGATCAATAGTTTTAATTGTCAGCCAATCTTTCGGTGGTTGCCACTTCCAATTTTTCAGAATGGATTTCATTTATATTTGTACCTCTGTTCCAAGATTTTTTTCTTTTGCATTATTAAAAATTAACTCGGCCACTGTTAAGTCAAAAAGAGACATTCCTACAGATTTAAATAGCCGAATTGAGGTTTTATTTAGCGATTGTTTTTTTGTCAATAATGCAGAAAATGAGAGAACATTATGTTCTTTCAGTATCCCGCGTTCGATAGGGATTTTTAAATCTCCACATTCTTCTTTTGCAAAAGGAGTGTCTACATAAACCTTCTCCACAGTTCCAAATAATTGCAAAGGAAATTCCTGCATATCCGGTTTGTAAGATCCAATCCCGATAAAAGTTTTATTTTTGAGATTTTTTACATCGGCATCAAAAACAGGTGTGTTGGATGTTGTGGTAGTGATAATTACATCGGAATTTAAAACCAGTTTGTCCGGATCAACAGTATATTCTATTTTAATATTTTCAAGTTTTGAGTCCAGTTTGTTTTTTAGCTGCTCTGCCTTTTGCCATTCTTTATCGCAAACTAAAAGTTTTTGAAAAGGTTGTACGTGGCCAACAATAAGCGCCTGATGATAAGCCTGAACACCTGCACCAATAATGCCAAATGTTTTTGCAGAATTTTGGGAAAGATGTTTAACCGCAGTTGCTCCAACAGCGCCGGTTCTCATTGCTGTTAACTTAGCCCCATTTATTAAAGCAAGTGGCTCGCCAGTTTGCGAATCATTAAGAATCATTACTCCGCTTAAAACCGGTTTATTTAGTTTTTTGTTTTCAGGAAACAATGAAACCAGTTTTGTACCAAAAGCAGATTCAATAAACCCCGGCATTACAAGCAAAGTATTTCCAGCAGAATTAATGTGCATCCTGTCAGGAATTTGGGTGCTTTTTTTATCCTGAATCAAGTATGCTTTTTCAATTGCACCAACAAGTTCCAGTGGAGCAACAGCACTTTCAATGTCTTGTTCGTTTATAATTAACATGTATTTAAAATGCTTTCGCGCGTTCAGCTTCTACATCTTCAATAGATTTGGCTAAAGGTTTGCCAAGTATTTTGTATCCGTCCTTGGTAATCACAAGATTTTCTTCGTTACGTGTACCGCCAAAATCTTTGTATTCTTCAACTTTTTCATAATTAATAAATTCTGTGAACTTCTTTTTAGATTTCCAAAGGTCAATAAGTTCGGGAATAAAATATATCCCGGGTTCGATAGTAAAAACATATCCGGGTTTTATTTCTCGTCCCAGCCTAAGTGACTTTAATCCAAAAAGTGTACTCTTTTGTTGACCGGCATAACCAACATATTGTTCTCCAAGATTTTCCATATCGTGGACATCCAACCCCATTAAATGTCCTGTGCCACATGGCAGGAAAAGTGCATGTGCGCCGGCGTTAATTGCTTCTTCAGTATCTCCTTTTGTATAACCCATTTCCTTTAATCCGTTAAAAATGTGGCGCGACGCGGTAAAATGAATTTCCTTAAAATCAATTCCTGGTTTCAAAGCATTGATGGCTGCATTGTGTGCATCAAGGGCAATTTGGTAGATCTCTTTTTGCCGCTCAGTAAACTTTGCCGAAACCGGAAAAGTGCTGGACATATCACCTGCATAATGTAGTTCGTTTTCTGCTCCGGCATCCAGTAAAAATAGATCGCCATCCTTAATAGTATTTCCATGATAATGGTTATGCAGGGTTTGTCCGTTGATTGTTGCGATGATTGGAAAAGAGAGATTCCCACCGTCTGCCAAAGCAACCTCATGAACCTTTGCTGCAACCTGTGCTTCAGTCATCCCCGGTTTTGCAAAGCGCATGGCCGCGAAATGCATATCAGCTGTAACGGAAACTGCCTGTTCAATCTGTTCAATTTCTTCAGCAGATTTAATATTTCGCTGCTCAGCAACTGCAACAATTAAATCAATAGAAGCATTATTATTTGTTTCATTTACCGGGATTTTTAGCCAGTTAAAAAGCTTTATTTGGTGCTCTGCTCTATATGCAGGTAAAAAGTGAATTTTTCTGTTTTTGGTAAGCGCCTGTTGTAAAAAATCATACATTTCGTTTAGCGAGCCGGTTTTGGAGATCCCAACTTTTTCGCTGCGTTCCATAATTGAAGGTTGTGAACCCATCCAAACTACATCGTCGATGGTTAAATCATCCCCAAAGATAATTTCTTTATCGTTATCTAAATCTATTAAACCCACCAAGCCCGGGTTGTCCAATCCAAAATAATATAGAAAAGTACTGTCCTGTCTGAAATGAAATGTATTATCAGCATAGTTCATCGGGCTTTCATCATTTCCCAAAAATAGGAGAAGGCCAGAATGAAATTGATTTTTTAATTGGGCACGCCTGCTTTTATAGGTTTCTTTTTTAAACATGATATTTCCTTATGTTGAAAATTATTATCAGGATTCAATTTTCCAATTTGGTAAGAATCTTTCAAAAATGAATTTATCAAAAAATACTGCAGTCAGTGTGCCAATGGCAAACATCAAAATATCTACCGGATCATATGTGACGCCCAGAAAATAATAATCAAAAGCCTGCATAATTTCTGTAAATGTAGCCGCACCAAAAACGATAAAAGCTTTAATAAACCATCTTTGAAGAAAGCGCACTTCCGTTTCACTGATTACTAAAAGAAAATAGAACCCAAACGGAATAATTATATCAGAAGCATAACTATAATACAGAATATATAAATCTCCATCCAGGTAACTGCCAATTCTAAAAGCGTGAACTGCTGCAATGGTTAAGGAAATTATGATGCCAATAATAATTCGAATCTTATGTTCAGGCCTAACAAGTTGGTCATTCATTATTACTAATCTAAAAACTGTTTTTATGTTTTAAAGCTTGCCTGATATGCTGCAAATGATGGTTACAATGCCAAGCATAAAGGCCAATATTCTCTTTTAAAGAAATAGCATTTACATGTTCCGGGTGAATAAATTTTCTGTCCAATTCAATATTTGATAGACTTTTCAATAATTTTGCCCATTTGCTGTGGAGGGCCTTAAGCAAAGCAAGAGAGTCAGAAATGTCATTGTCTAATGAATCGTGCAATTCAGCCCAGCGGTTTTCAAAGTAAGGGCGTATTTGAGGTTGGTCTTCAGTAAGGGCAAGTTTAAAACGGATGATACTGTTAATGTGGCTATCCGAACAGTGATGAACAACTTGTTTAATCGTCCACCCACCAGGTCTGTATTTCCAGTTGAGTTGATCAACATTTAAATCAGTTGTTAATGATTCAACATTGTCCGGAAAATTCTCAATATCTGCAATCCATTTTTTTATGATTAGTTCATCAATCACGTCAGGTTTATTAAATTCCCCGATCGGATATTGAAGTTTTCTAAGATCAAAATTAGTCATCTATTACCTCATTTTGAACTACACTAATGTATTTTACGGATTTGGTTTTTTGCTGGCAGCAATAGAATAGATCATTGGAATTTTATTACCCAAATGTTCTATTCGAAATTTCTTAGGCGCATATTCAATCATATTATCAAAACAGTTATAGGGGCTGTAATCAAATTCTTCCAGTGCACTAATCTCAAAATTATTTTTGATCAGACTGTTTATAACCTCACCAAAGCTGTGGTTCCACTCAACAGTTTCAAAGTTTATTGGTGCGTTTTTTTCAGCATAGGTTCCTGATTCGGCTTCAATAATTGGTCCGGAATTAAAATAGCGATATTTGATTTTTGTAAAATCATTGTTATAAATCCAAAGAAAAGGGTGGAATTCAACTAAAGCGAATTTGCCCGCAGGCTTAGAAAAATGTGAAATAATTCCTGCCCATTTGTTTAGGTTGGGCAACCAGCCAATTACGCCATAACTTGTAAATATTATATCAAATTTTTTATTTAAATTTTTAGGTAAGTTATAAATATTGCAACAAATAAAATCTGCATTTACTTCTGAAGTGGAGGCAAGTTCTTTGGCTTTTTCAATTGCCTTTTCAGAAAAATCCACGCCTGTTACATTTGCACCAAGCCTTCCAAGAGAAATCTGTATCTTGCCCAAAATGACATTGAAGGTGAAGTATAGATTTTCCTTTTATATCACCCAGTAATTTTAATTCAATTTCATTTAAGGAAGATTGCCCTTCAATAAATTTGTCGTTGTCATAAAACTTTGAATTATAGTGAAAATCAGTTCGTGTATTCCATGACTTTTTATTGATTTCAAAGTAGTCGATTTTTGTCATTGTTAATTACTCAAAAAACCTTGTGGGTATTATCTTACACAATAGGTTTTTTCCTTGGCGAAGATTATGTCCATTTATTCAAATTATCTTTAATAAAATCGATTACATTTTGATGTTCTGTTTTTCCGGGACCCTCAACAATAAAGGGTTCACCAAAATTAATGTAAATGGGCAGCTTGCGATCCAGGTGGCCAATGTCTTTAAACCATTTTCCATTTTTCCAGAAGTCAGTTTTGATAGCCACAGGGACAACAGGTACTTTTGCTTTTTTTGCCAATTTGATTCCCAGGGAATTAAACTCAGCCGGGATAAACTCCACTTTGCGTTGGCTTTGAGGAAAAACGACTACTGAAATATTTTCACTCAGGTTTTTTACACCATCGCTCATAACTTTTTTAAAGTCAGCCATTGGGTCTTTGCGTTCTACAGTAATCGGCTTGCGTGCACGCATAACCGGCCCAAATAATGGGTGCGATACGAGGCTGTCTTTAACCACAAAAGTGACTTCACGACGGGAGGCGATTAATCCGGGAAAGATCATTGTTTCCAGCATACCCATATGGTTGCCTATAAATACCACCGGCTCGCTGGTTTTATTTATATTATCAAGACCTTCAAGATGGTAACGCGCACCGCACATTTCGGTTAGCTTAAAAATATCCATGGAGCGGGTTGCCCACATTTGGGTATCAAAATTATTTGCAACGGCCAGGCGCCTGTTTCCAAGCAACTTGCTGATAAAACGAATTGCAAAATAAGCTGATGTACCCATTGACATTTTATCAAGGAATGCTCTTGGTTGATTTCCTGGGGTGTGATAATTCTTTGTAGTGATATAATTGTTTGGCATTGTTAAATGTAGGAAAGGCGGGTTATTCTATTCAATTTTATCTTTTAGAAATAATTAATCCCAATTTATTGTTTTGTCCAAATTTCTATTGGTTCATTTTTAAATAATAGCAACTCTGGTTCAGGATTATTTCCATTAAATTCCATTTTTGATGAAAATAAAAATTTTTGGCTATTATCAAAAGCAACCCAATGTGGCACCCACGGTTTTGAATACTGTTTTATTACTTTCCTCTTTCCATTTTCTCCAATAATCTCAAAAGATCTTTTGCCCCAATAGGCAATTAATAATTTGCCTTTTTGCCAATCCGCATCAAAAATCATGTTACGGTTAAGGGCAATCTCGCCCTCTACATTTTCTGTTAAATTGTTCCAATTTTGCAAAATATCTCCACTGCTATCTGTCAGCCAGACTTGGTTATCGGAGATTAATAAAAATTTGTTCTTTCCGATTGCCCGAATTTTTTTTATGGGTTCAGCAAATTCAAAATAAGGTTTTGTCTGTCCTTCTTTTTTTTTGATATAAATATTTGGGTATCTGCAAAAAACAATCTCATTATCCGAGTTCATTCTAAAACCGCCTTCACCAATTCGCATTTTATCATTCTGCCATGGCCAGATTTCTGTGGGTTGTGTACCCTGGTTCGATTTTAAAATTCGAAATTTATATTTATCAGCAGATTGAATGAAGCGTCTTTCAATTATATAAAGAATGGTATCATTGGCATAAAGCATAAAATCACTGGCGTTAAATTCAGAAACAATGAGCGGTTTTGGTTTATTTTGAGAATTTTTATCCCACATCATCACGCAGGCATAATGCCCTTTATCTTCTATGGGATAAACATAAGACCATAAAACTTTGTCCCCGGCCATTATTAAATTACCGGTTGGATGAGCCTCTGTTTGTTTATGCACTAAAAGAGCCAACACAAGCACAATGGGAAATAAACATTTTTTCATGACAAATTATTTATGAACCAGATAAGTTAACAAAGCAATAAAGTGCTAAAGTAGTGCAATATCACTTATTATAAAAGTGGCTAAAAGATAGAATATTTACAAATGAATTAATAATAGGAACAGCAAGCTTTATTATGTATTTTTTTAGTAGAAGAACTATTAGGAGCTAAAATGAATATATATGTTGGTAATATTTCAAAAACGACAAAGGAAGAATCTATCCGGGCTGCTTTTGCGGTTTTTGGGCAGGTAGGTGAGGTTAAACTGATTAGAGATAAACACACACATGAAAACCGCGGATTTGGTTTTGTAGAAATGCCAGCAAAACCGGAAGCGATTGAGGCAATCAAAAAAATGAACCAAAGCAAACTTGATGGAAATCAATTAATTGTGAATGAGGCGGCAGAACGCAAAAAATCTAATAGTTTCCAATGGGGTTCAGGTCGTAGCTGAAAAAGTTATTAATAGTGTTATATTTTTAGGAGAGATTATGGATATTAATAAGATATTTGTTACAGTAGATAATCAAAATTATTCAGGATTATACTGGTTGACGGAAACCGAAGGGAATAAACAATTAAGCGTTTCTTATGCGGGGGTAAAGCGAACCTCAAAACTAATTGATTCCAGTAATACAAAAACGATGGATGAAATTGCTAAAACTATGCTTAGTGAACTTCTTGTTAATATGAAATAACACCTTTCGGTTTCCTCTTTCGGGCAGTTCCAATTTAGGATGATAGATATAGTAAAGATAGTTCAATTAATTCTTTCAAAATCAAATTGGTAAGTTACCAGGCTGCCTTCTTCAACTCCTGTGATGGTTCTCCGATAATTACTGTTTCCCAGAAATTCATATTTTACTTTATGGGGATTTTTATAATCAGAATTCTCAAAAATTATTGAATCAGCGTTGTCCAGTGTTGCCTTAAATATTTTGGGATTAGAATTTTTAATTACGCTGAACAGAATTAAATCTTTCCCAATTTTTTCAATTTTAGTTTTAGCGCTGTAGGTGGTATCATTGTTTTCAATATAATGCCCTTCCTGCAAAATCCAGCCATCTTTTGTGACCTTCCACTTTTCATGTAATTCTCCGGAAAATGCAGCAGCCTTCCAATGGCCTACAAGATTATTTGAAAAGGAAAGTTTAGATTCGGAATTGATACTTTGGCAGGATGAAAATAAAACAAGGCTTAACAAATAAATGGTATATTTCATAACACCCTTAATTAAATTTATTATGTGCTGTTTCAGTGATAGAGGTTTTTTACTTCTACTTCAGGCAACCCCGATTGTTTAAAAGTATTATTCTCACTTGCATATTTAAGACGCTCCCTAAACTCACCACGCCATGTGTATTGTAACATAGTTCCGGAGATATTTGTTTTGAATTTACGGATAAAATTATCTTCAGTATCTAGGAGATAAATTATTTCCCCTCCATCAGAAATATATTTGACACCAAGCTTGCCTTTCGCCATGTCCAAATTTTTAAGAAATAATTCAGCAACCAAATTAACATCTATGGAATCTTGGTTTAAAGACGCAGAAAGATTTTTATAACCGGGAGGAATATCCAGTTTTATGGCACTTGTATAGTCAGCTCTTTCTGTTTCAGACGTTTTAAATTCGGCATATGAAAGATAAATTACTGCTGTAAGTACAAGAATATATAAGATTGATTTTTTAATAACCGAACTCCCTTTTTCTTCTATTGAAAACCAAGTGAACCTTTAAGATATTCCTAAACAGACAAGACAGTTATTAGGGTTAATAAGTTTAATCTAATTATCATTTGTAATATTTCTGTTTTCCAAATTATGAAAATAAATTCAGGAAGAGAGTTTGATATGTGTTTTTCGTCCTTCTCTAACGATTATTTCAATTATTTCTTCGATATCTTTTTCTGTTGTTCTGAAATTAACGATGCAGGCCCTTAAACAATACTTTCCATTTACGATTGCATTCGATAAAAACATTTCACCGGCCTTTTGTGTTTCATCAAGTAAAGCTTCATTTAATTTATTTAGATACTCTTCCTTTTTTGTATTGTCCAATGTTTGCTCCAAAGGAATATATCTCAAAGTTGTGATACTTAGGTTTTGGGTAACAGCATCCAGTTCAGGGTGTTTTAGCGCCAGGGCAAACAACAGTTTTGCCAATTCTATATCTTCGTTAATCATTTTAATGTAACCATTTTTACCAGCTTGTTGCAGAGTGAGCCATACTTTTAGTGCCCTGAAACCTCGGGAATTTTGTAGCCCAAATTCAAAAAAGTTTTGAGATGGGATTTCCTCGTCTTTGCTAAAATTATAATATTCCGGATTTGAGCTGTATGTGTCTATTAAATGTTGGGGATTCTTAACCAATGTACAACCGGCTTCTAGAGGGCTATACAACCATTTGTGTGGATCAAGAGCAATAGAATCCGCCTCTTCGGTACCGCTAAAAACAAAGCGTAGTTCAGGGATAACTGCAGCTGGGATACCATAAGCACCATCAATATGAAACCATAAATCGTAGGTTTTGCAAACCGCAGCAATCGCAGAAAGATTATCCACTACGCCAGTGCTAACATCGCCGGCTGTGCCAACTATCATAAATGGTTGGGCACCTTCTTTTAAATCATTTTTAATTGTACTCTCTAAAGCATCTATATTCATTTTGTTGTTTTCGTCAGTTTCAATCCAGCGTATAGATTTTGTGCCGTGTCCAAATAAAATGGCTGCTTTTTCAATCCATGTATGTGTGGTTTTAGAACAATAGATAGTCATTTTTGCAGAAGCAGAGAAACCATCTTCTTTAAAATTCGATGGGGCTTTGGCTGTCCGTGCAGCTAAAAAAGCGGTGAAATTTGCCATGTTTCCACCACTTACCAAAACACCGCCATAAGAAGGTGAAACACCAATAAATTCTGCAAGCCACTGAATTGTTTGTTTTTCAATTTCAGTTGCTATCGGGCTTAATATTTGTGCTCCCACATTGGGATTTACAGAGGCTGCCAGCAAATCTGCAAGAGCGCCTAATGGAGCAGCAGAAGATGTTATGTAGCCAAGAAATTTCGGGTGGCCATTAAAAAGCGAATGATTGAATAACAAATCGGTTGCTTTATAAAGCAGTTCTTGGGCTGAAGTGCCTTCTTCTGGTAAGGGTGATGATCCTAAAATGTTTTGTAGTTGCTTTGGAGATTCACCATTTGTAACAGGGCCTTCTCCAATTTTATTTATTAAGTCAGAAATAGAATGAATTAACTGCTCACCTGTTTTTTTGAATTCATCGCTCTTCATTTCAATTGGATTTTCTCTAAGATATGTCATTTGAATATTTCCTTTGGTTTGTATTTTTGGCATAAACTATGGCTGTCCTTTCAGACCTGTAAAACCTTGTAATGATTTATGGAATAACGGAGTTACTTTATTTCGGGTATACAATTTAGGATATTAATTTGCATCAATCTGTTTGAAGGAACAAAAAATAAAATTCTGCAGCACATTCGGGTGTTTTGTGGTTAACCGTTGTTGGCCCTAGCTTTGGTTAATTTTAATTTCTGTAAAGCCATTGAATCACAAAATCATCGAACTGTTCTGGTATTTCTATACTTGGATTATGTCCTGAATTATCAAATACATGAAAAGTTAAACTAGGATTTTCATTTTTGATTTCGCCCCACAGGACATATGGAGCTGAATAATCATGACGCCCAGATATGACTAAGACAGGTGTGCTTATTGTTTTGTATTTAGCAGAATTATCATAAGTAGATAATTCTTTCCTAAAATGATCAAGAAAATCCATATTGATTTCTGTATCTCCCCAAAATTCTGACATATCGAATTGAAGATCAAAACAAAATCTAGGGATATTTGCTGTATAGTACTTAACAAATTTTTGAGTCGGAGTAAGTTTGTTCATGTTTAACTTTGAAAATTCTTCCATGTTTTTTGTATAGACCTCTTTCCTCTCATCTGAAGCATTTGTTTCCCAGTAATCCTTTATAATATCTTTGTATTTCTTTGCTCTGGATGGTTTTGATCCTGTTGAAATTGAATAAGAAATTTTTTGTGGGTATTTCAATGCATAATCAAGAGGCAATGTGCCAAACATTGAGTGTCCAATAACTGCTATTTGGGGTAAATTAAGTGCCTTACGGACCTTTTCTATGTCATCTAAAATCATGTCGACAGTTAAGGTACTTACCATAGTTGAATCTAATTGGCTTGGATCAGCGTGGATTAATAAGAATTTATTTCGAAATTTCTCTGAATATAATCTATGCCCAAGATTCTCGCTACCTGTAAAAGCAACACATGGTATCCCATTTCCCTCAGCTGTATACTCGAAAATCGAATTAGGTATATCTATTTTGCCAGAAATTTCTTTTTGAGTGACACACCCGGTAATTAAGTACAAAAAGAAAATTACAAAAATTGATTTTCCAGTCATGATATATCCTCATTTTTTACGTTGGTCTTGCCCAAGAAAAGTAGACACCTTTTCCTTTTGATTTGAAATATTCAACAATATCAGAGCTCAATAATTTCATTTGCTATAAGTGATGAAGAAATAATATCAAGATCGCTATCACCGTCAAGGTCAAATGGGAAAACTGTTACGATATCATTTCTGATTAAGCTGTCTAAAACGTGAGTTGCGATGTGCAAGAGTATTATTATTAAATTCAACCACAATAATAATTGAAACTATGATTCGGGACATTTTAATACACTTTCAAAATGCGGTTTAGAGTTTTTTACTTCCATTGTGAGTCAATCTCCCCACACCCTTTAACTATACTATATAAAATTAGTAGATTCAACCATTTAAATTGGGTTTTCTAAAAAGCAAACCGCGTTTGATTACGAATTATGTCCTATCTTTCAAACGGATGGTTTTTACTCAAATGGCTTTCCTTGTTTGTAGCGAATTTGCTATATTCTCCTTTTGCAATCATGTGTAAAATTCTTATGAATAATTTTGATCTTATTGTTGTTGGCGCAGGCCCTGCCGGGTTACTGTCTGCAGGAAGAGCAGCTGAATTAGGTGCGAAAGTGTTGGTTTTGGAAAAGATGCGTTCTGAGGGGCGTAAGCTTTTAATTACCGGGAAAGGGCGTTGTAATATTACCAACAATAAACCAATTACCGAGTTTATAAAACATGTCTACCCCAAAGGCCGTTTTCTACGTAACGCTTTTTCGCATTTTTATTCCGATGATATTATGGCATTGTTGCACAGATATGGCGTTGAATCCAGCTTAAGCCGTGGTGGCCGATATTTCCCAACCAGCAATAAAGCGGCTGATGTTTTGGAAGCATTATTAAAATGGGTCAACGAATTAAAAGTGGAAATACGATGCGGCGAAAAAGTTGAAAAACTGCTTGTTGAAAATAATATTGTCAGAGGGGTTCAGGCCAATGGTAAAAATCTTATGGCTGAAAAAATAATCATTGCAACCGGTGGCAAATCTTATCCGGCAACAGGCTCCAATGGCGATGGTTATGAGTTGGCAAGGCGAGTGGGTCACTCCATTGTCAAAGCACGGCCGGCATTGGTACCATTGGAAACAGAAGGGGGCATTGCACAAAAACTTCAGGGTCTTAATCTGAAAAATGTGCGGGCATCTGTTTGGGTAGAAAACAAAAAAATAGCTGAAGAATTTGGTGAAATGATATTTACGCATTTTGGATTGTCGGGACCGATTATCCTTACTTTAAGCCGCACTGTAGTTGATGAGCTTCAAAAGAAAAACAGGGTAGATGTCAGCATTGATCTTAAGCCGGCGCTAGATGAACAAAAACTTGATCGTCGTTTACAACGTGATTTGAATGAGCATGGCAAAAAGAAGATTGGTAATATTTTCAGTTTTTGGTTGCCCTCAAAAATGATCCCGGTTTTTATAGAGCTTTTGGGAATCGATTCGGAGAAAGAATGCCATCAGATTTCCGGTAAAGAACGAAAACAAATCCGGCATTTACTAAAAAATCTGCCTTTTAAAATTTCACATCACCGTTCTTTTAAAGAGGCAATCATTACAGCAGGCGGCATTCCAACCAGTGAAATATCCCAGAAAACCATGGAATCCAAAATTATAAAAAATCTCTATTTTGCCGGTGAAATGATTGACGTGGATGCCAAGACAGGCGGTTATAATTTGCAAATTGCATATTCAACTGGGTGGCTTGCCGGACACTCATCTATAACAAAATGAAATCCTACGCTCTCTTTCTCTTTACAAAATCAATCCCAAATAAAACTAATACTATAATTAAGGCGAAAAAATAAATAGTTGTTGCCACACTTTTTACAATCGTAAATAAGTTTGTTATTTCCACTGAAAAATTGGTAATGGCAGGGTAACTATTTAGCATAAAGATTATCCCAATATTTTCTATGTAATCAGCCATTCCCGCAAGAAGTGGAACCAGGCATAAATAGAAAAAAATGCTATCAAGCTTGTTTATTTTGTTCAAGAAAAAAGCAATAAGCAGGCAGTAGCCGATTCCAAAGAGAAAAGGATAAAACATGTCCGCAGGAATTTGAAGGAATAAGTAGAGCTCCCGACCATTCTCCCCCAAGAGTTTGAAAAGTGAATTAACGTATTCAAAGTTATATCCTGTTGGCATCATATCCAGTAATTTCATGCCGTTTGAATGGGCCATTACTTTTGGGATTGAAAATGCCAGCATAAAAGAATATACAAGGTTTGTAAGAACAAAAAGGAAAAGTACCTTCTTCCCATTTATATTTTTGCTAATCAAGGCTTTTAAAAATTTCATAGTTTTATAATCCGGCTTTTATGGTTATGTTTTTTAACCTTATATTTTTTTGCCTCAAACTATCTTTTATAAAAAATGTAATCTGAAACGATGGGTTGAATTCCACTTTTTCTAAAATCTGATATTATTTGTCCCCGATGATGTGTTGAATGGTTGGCAATGTGAAATAAAATATCACTGACCTTGTTGTTAAACTTCTCACCTCTTGAGTTTTGATAATGAATTATTTTACCAAAATCTACATCATCCAAAATATTAAACGTATTCTGATAATTGTCCAGATTTATTTTAGAGCACTCTGATATTTCATGAATTTGATTTACTCCAAATAAATCACCGGATAAAATTCGTGCATTCCAAATTTGATGGGCGTTTAAAATATGGCAAAATAAAGGGAAACTTGTTTCAGGCAAATGCTTTATTTCCTTTTCTATTTCTTTAAACATTCTCTGATTAAATTCAAAGTGGTATTCAAATATTTCCCTAAACAATTCTTTCATAATTTTTTCTTAATTAAACAAGATATTTTACCTGTATTAAAGCGCGCGAATGTTTTGTAGTAAATTATGTTTACTCAGTCTAAATATGGACCGGTTTATTTTGGTTCGAGGGTCATAACATACTCATAACTCTCATCCAGATAGGAAGCCAGGTTGTCCAAATCTTGCAACATTGAATCTGGTACCAAAATATATCCTTTCATAACCGCGCCATAAGATTTATAGATGGTTGTATTAAACTCATCCATGTATTTTTCCTGGACATCTTTAGAAAACCGGATTCCGATTTCGCCTGCTTTATTTAGTAACGAAAACATATAGCCGTTGGCGGAAGTATAGGGCATGGTCTTACCTTTACGCTCAAATCTTGAGCATTTTGCTACAAGTTCATCGTAAACTTTTAATTGTTCTTTCCATGTACTCATTGTTTTTCTGCAAACTCCTTAAATTGTCTCATCCATTTTTCGCCTTGTTTTCGGTATATTCCCGGGAATAAAATGGCCATCAGTTTTGGCATCACCCAATTAATCCGTGTATACTCAAATTCATAATCGTACCGTGTCTGGTTTTCAGAAAGTGATGAAAACGTACATTTCATAGTATTGTCCATGTGCTCATGATGGTAGAATGCTTCAAATGAATCGGGTAGACGATTGGATGTGATTGTTTCTGTGAGCAGCATATCTCGCTTGCCATCAGAATAATACATTTTTGAAACGGCACCTTCCTGACCTTCACTGCCGCTGATCAATTCTTTCTTGACAAATCCATCCTGGTACTCTTTTAGGTTGCCCGGATCAGCAAACAATTTTGCAACCATACTTTTAGGCTGGCTGATATCTATAGAACCTTTAATTTTCATAAAATCTCCACGGATATTGAGTTGAATTCACATGAATAGCGCAAAATATAATCACCAATAATAAAAACCAAACTGCAGCGTGTGTTTACTTATTTGATTGGATGTTAGATATTCAATAATTTTGTTTTACAAATCAGGAATCCAAAGAATTGATGTGAACCTATTATTTCCAAAGCCCCGCTCATTTTATAAAAACCGAAAATCAATAGTCTTTATTTCTTTGATATTCATTTTTTTGTCTTTGATTTTATGGCCGGTAAGCCAGCCATTCCCGGTTGATTATTCCACAATTGTTTATGACCGAAATGGAGAAATGTTATCGGTTTTTTTAAATAAAGGCGAACAATGGCATTTCCCACCTAATGATTCTCTGATTGTGCCTGAGAAACTGAAGAAAAGTGTTACCCAATTTGAAGACCGTTATTTTGATTATCACCCGGGTGTGAACCTAATTTCCCTTGCGCGGGCAACCTGGCAAAATATCTCATCGGGAAAAGTTATAAGTGGTGCAAGTACAATAACCATGCAAGTGGCCAGATTAAGTAATCCTAAAAAAAGAACAATCTGGAGCAAGATTTTGGAAATGTTTTATGCTGTGCGACTGGAGGTTTGGTACTCCAAATCAGAAATCCTTAACATGTATTTAAACCATGCGCCGTATGGCGGCAACACTGTTGGCTACCGCGCTGCAAGCTGGCGTTATTTTGGTAAAGAACCAACCGCACTTACCTGGGCAGAATCTGCAACATTGGCTGTTTTACCAAACGCTCCTGGGCTAATTTCTCCCCAGAGCAACCCGCAAAAATTATTAACCAAACGTGACCGGCTTTTACAAAATCTGGAAATTGAGGGCATAATTTCTGAACAGGATTTACAATTGGCCCGGCTGGAAAAAATCCCTGCAAAAGTTTTTGATTTGCCTTTTGAAGCGCCACATTTTACAACTAAAATAAATAAAACTGTAAAACAGGGCAGGGTATTTTTTAGCTCAATCGATCAAAAAATACAAAAAAGAGCTGAGGAAATAATAAGCAATCATGCCGGGTATTTACAACAGCAAGGTATTTCCAATGCGGCCGCTATAGTGTGTAATACACAATCCGGCGAGATAACAGCTTATATTGGATCTCACGATTTTTGGGACAAAGAAAACAATGGAATGGTTGATGGTGTTCTTGCACCTCGTTCATCCGGCTCTATTTTAAAACCACTTTTATATGCTTTAAGCATGGATGACGGCCTGATTTTGCCAACTACAAAAATGCGTGATATCCCAACTTTTTATGGACCTTTCTCACCGTCTAATGCTGATGAAAAATTTCGTGGTGTTGTAACAGCGCAAACAGCTTTGACACATTCTTTAAATATTCCTGCTGTACGTTTACTAAATACATTTGGCTATGCAGATTTTTATGAATATTTGAAATTGTCAGGTCTTAACCATCTTTTCAGATCAGCGGATGATTATGGGTTGCCTCTTATTTTGGGTGGCGCTGAAGTTACGCTTTTAGAAATGGCACAAATGTATTGCAGCCTGGCAACTCCATTAATAAATAGAGAACAGTTTACCTCAGAGGACGTAGAAAGCACGAAGAAAAAAAATGCAATAAACAAAAACAAAATCAAAGAAAATATTTTAGATTACACTCTGTTGAGTGAAACGAAATCCCGATTTCAATCGGGGCGTACTCAGCGGGCTCCGCGGTTAAATGAGTCACAGTCAATAATTTCAAAAGGTGCAGCATATTTAACTCTTCAAATGCTTAAAGAAGTAAACCGTCCGGGAGCGGAATACTACTGGCAGCAGTTTCAAAACCAATGGCCATTGGCCTGGAAAACCGGAACGAGTTATGGCCAGCGCGATGCCTGGGCAGTTGGCGTCAATCCCCAATGGACAATAGCAGTTTGGGCCGGAAATTTTACCGGGGAAGGTAACCCTGAATTAGCCGGTTCACGCAGCGCCGGACCTATCCTTTTTGATTTGTTTAACATGCTGCCCAAAGACAAATCTTTACACTGGTTTGAGCGTCCGGAGAATGAATTAAGTGATGTAAAAATCTGTAAATGGAGTGGCAATCTCGACTCAGAACATTGCCCTGATCCGGTTATTGCAGATGCACCACGCTTAATGAAAACCATGCGCCTTTGTCCCTGGCACCGTTCGCTTTTTGTGGACACAAAAGAAAAATACGAGGTTTGTTCTTTGTGCTGGCAGGAAGGTGCATATCATAAAGTTCAAAAACTTATTCTGCCTGCGGATATAAATCAATACCTGCGCCAGCAAGGCCAGATAATTGAAAAGGTGCCGATGCACAATCCTGCATGCCCGGGAGAACACAATGAACCCGTTTTGGAGATAATCTACCCTACGGAAAATGCGCACATTTGGGTTCCGCGTGATTATGATGGATTATATCAAAAAGTGACCATCCGTGCTGTTCACCGCCAGGAAAATATAAAAGTTTTTTGGTATCTGGATGATTTTTATGCAGGTGAAACAAGCGAATCCCATGTAAAAAACCTGAGTCTTGAAAATGGCTGGCACAGGCTGGTTTTAGTTGATGAAAATGGCCGCAAATCAGAACGCCACTTTTTTAGCGGGAAGAATTGATGAGTCACATTTTAGCTTTATTTAAAATCGTTTTGTATATTCACCTTATTTCTAAAAAGGTTGATAATTATGTATGTAGATTTTGTTTCAGATGATCATTTTAAGGATTGTGTAAGACATGTATTAGAACCATACAATAATGCAACTCAATTAAAAATCTCTTTGGAAGAAGCAATTGACCGAGGTGATATATTTATGAGCAGCTTGTTTAGCAATGTAGTCGATCCATTTAAAATGACTTTTGAAATTGAGAAAATTGGAATAACAGAATGGGTAAAAAAAGAAATACTGCGTCAATTAGATAAATCTGTTGAACAGAAAATGGGTGAGTTTCATCAGAAGTTATTGGGAGGTGTATCAGGCTGGGAAGATTTACAAGTTGGAAATGAAGTAGATTTAAAAAATGAAGAGGAAAATATTTTTATTGAAATTAAAAATAAGTTCAACACATGTAGTTCTGATGCCCTAAAAGGTGTCCGTAGAAAATTAGAGGAAATTACAAGAGCTAATCATGAAGCAAGAGCATATTGGGCGTATGTTATTGCAAACTCAGTATTGCGGTCTGGTGAAGATGTTTGGATAAAAAAGGGTTTTAATAAGATTGATAATGTTAAAAAAGTATGGGGGGCAAATGTTTATGAACTTGTTACTGGTAGCCCTGATTCATTAGAAGAAGTATATTCTATTTTACCAAAAGTAATAAATGATGTATTATTTGAAACCGAAGCAGTAGAAATATCAGTTTTAATTGATGAAATCATTGTCTTGCTTGAGCCACACCTTCAGGAAATCCAAAACAATATCTTTAATATAGTTTTTAGGAATAGATGACTTTTTTTGGCAAAAATTCTGGGTGATTTTTATATACATCATTTAGAAATCTAACAAGTGAATACCCAATTTCTTTGGCCAAGTTTACCGGAACCGCATTGCCAATTTGCTTGTATTGTTGATTAATTGAACCGGCAAAACTCCAATCATCCGGAAAAGTTTGTATACGTGCATATTCATTAACCGTAAATGGTCTTGTTTCATCTGGGTGACATCGTTCTGTTTGTTTCTGTGCCGGGCTGCATGTTAAAGTTAAACTTGGTTCGTCCCAACTCATTCTACGTGCCATTCCTGTTTTGCCACCACCAAGATAAAAGCTTTTCATCATATATTCTTTTTGGGTTTCAAGTGGTAAGTCACGCCAATATCCACCAGGAGGCACCATTTTCAAGATTTCTTTTTTACGTTTCGGATATTTTGTACCACCTGATTTTGGAACATCAGTCGGATAAAGTTCACCTTTTTTCAGGGCATCTTTCAGGTTATATATTTTTTTATAAGGTTTTGGAAACTCAAAGTCTATTTCAATATCTTTTCGTATTCCGACAATTAAAATCCTTTCACGCTTTTGCGGTACGTTATAAAAAATTGCTTTAAGTATTTTTGGATTTAGAACCTTATATCCAAGTTCATCAAGTATCGAAACCATACCTTCTAGTGTGCGCCCATTGTCGTGATTTAAAAGTCCCCTTACATTTTCACCAACGCAAATCAACGGTTTCACTTCATCAACAATTCTGGCAAATTCATAAAATAAAGTCCCTCTGGCATCCTTGAACCCAAGCTTATTGCCTGCATAACTAAAAGCCTGACAAGGAAACCCTCCTGTTACAACATCTACTTTATTTTCATATTTTTTTAAATTAAGATTTTTGACATCATCCTCGATCACATTCCATTTTGGCCTGTTTGTTCTTAGTGTTTCTGCTGCCCAATGGTCTATTTCATTCAGCGCTAAACAGCTTAAACCAGCCTGTTCTAA
Source organism: Calditrichota bacterium (assembly GCA_013112635.1). Classification (NCBI taxonomy): domain Bacteria; kingdom Pseudomonadati; phylum Calditrichota; species Calditrichota bacterium. The sequence continues at coordinate 71,233 of JABFGF010000005.1, forward strand.
TCCAATAGCTAAACCACCAGCACCAGCAAAAAGCTCGATAACATTGTATTTAAAATTTGCTTCAATTTTGTTGTCTTTGTGATCGGGATTAAATAAAAAATCGAGCTCATCAAAAATTGAGAGCTGCTCTTTTCGGTATACCCTGTAATTGCTCATGGGTTCTCGAACTGCATTTAATTTTCCGTTATTGTCCCACCGTCGTAAAGTTTCTTTACTTTTACCTAAAAGATCAGCAACTTCTGATAAAGTGTAGAATTCCTTCATAATAACCAAGTTGTTAAACATTATACATGGTTATTAATTTAGATAGTCATGTTTTGTCTTGCAAATAGATTTTGTATTTTGCTGAAATTTTTTTTCAAAGGCCCCAATCATGGTGAAATATGATGATGAAGAAATAATAAAAGTACCGCGTTTCAAGGATGTTGAAGGTTTTTATACAACTAAAGAACGATCCGAGTTAATGTCTAAAATAAAAGGTAAGAATACGAAACCTGAATTAGACTTTAGAAAAGAACTTTGGCGAAGAGGGATAAGGTATAGAATCAATTACAAAAAGCTCCCAGGAAAGCCTGATATTGTAAGTAAAAAATATAAGCTCATTATTTTTATTGATGGTGAGTTTTGGCACGGCTATAATTGGAATGAGAAAAAACAAAAGATAAAATCTAATCGGGATTTTTGGATTCCTAAAATTGAGCGTAACATGCAAAGGGACAGGCATAATAATGAGACACTTAAAAATATGGGTTATAAGGTTTTTAGGTTTTGGGATTTTGAAATAAAAAAACATTTAACTGAATGCCTTGAACAGGTGTTTGATTATTTAAACGAAATAGAAATCAAATATAAAAATAACTGAAAGGACAATTATCTTTTCAGTTATTTTTTTGTATTATTCTATCGTTGCACCAAGATTATTTAAAAGCCGATGCAAGGCTTCTAATGATTCATTATCGGCGTTTTGTAATATACTGGTTGCCGCATGTTCCAAAGTTAAAGAAGCTTCTCCCAATATCTTTGTCCCGGTATTTGATAGTCTTACAAGACTAACCCGTGCATCCCGTTGATTCGTTTCTTTTTCTATCAAACCAATTTTTTCCATTGGTGCTAAAAGCCGTGTTATCCCGGAGGCTGTTAAACCAACCCGGCCGGCTAAATCAATGCGCCTTAATTTTTGTTGTGGGGCAATACTTAAGTGAAACATAATTATAAATTCGCTAAAACTTATCCCATGCACGCCCAAGTGCGCGTCAAAACGTTTATTTATTGTAGTCTGAACCATTGAAAGGTTCATGAACATTTTTAGATTTGAACTTGTTTGCTGCATTTTGTTTTTCTCTTCCTGTTTTTTTTGATTGACATATGCTTGATAGCTCAATTACTTTGCAAGTGTAAGAATATTTTAATGAGAAAACAAATTTACTATTTAAAATCTTTTGCAGAAGCTAACTTACTGCTCAGTATTATAGAATAGAAGGCAAAAATAATGGCTATTAGGTGTCCATAGATTTGACGGTATGAAATTAAAATGATTATAATTCTTTTATAGAGGAATTATTTGTTTCCTATACGATTTTAGGACGGAATAATGACGGTAAAAACGATTTCACTTATACTTTAATATAAATCCTACATCGTCTTTTGTTATGTTTCGAGTATAATCTTATCAAAACGGTAAAACTATATTTTGCCATTTGTACATTTCTGTTTGACATTGAATGATTTCACGTACTATTTTTGGCACCTTTATTTAGAAAAGGACAAGATGAGAAGAACTACTTCATTATCTGAAATATTATTTTTTTGCGTTTTAAATTTTATTCTCATTCAAAACTGTTCCGAACCTTCCGGAACTGACAAGGAAAAGAAAGAGAACCCTACTCAACTTAGCCTTTCTGATTTTGAATCGGCCACTACCTGTAAAGGATGCCACCCAACACATTATGATGAATGGAAAGGTTCGATGCATGCCTATGCTTTTGTAGACCCTCTTAATACTAAAATGAGGAGTGATTTGAGCATTAAAGTTGGTAAAGAAACCCTTGGCGGTTTTTGTCTGCAATGCCATAGCCCGATTGCCGTACTTACAGGTAACACTGAAATGGGCTTTGACAGGGGAAATGCTGATCCCATAGTTATGGAAGGCATAACCTGCGATGTCTGTCATCTCATGGAAAAAGCATCGCCCACAGCGGTTGGGGAAGCGGAATACCATTTTGATGTTACCAGTGGAAAACGGTATGCTAATTTGGATCAACCTGTAAAAAGTGCATTTCATAAAACTGAAAGCAAAGAGGTTTTCTCAAAATCGGAAATATGTCTGCCCTGCCATGACCTGATCAACCAAAATGGTGTTGAAGCAGAAATTACTTTTACCGAGTGGGAGAGAAGCCCTTATAAAAGTTGGGATATAGAGTGCCAGGGATGCCATATGGAAACCTATTCCGGGAAAGCAGCGGTTAACGGTCCAGAAAGACCATTTTTGCATCGCCACGATTTTGTCGGTGTTGATGTTTCTTTACTTGATGATTTTCCAAACCAGGAAAAACAAAGACAACAGATTGAAAAACTTTTAAAAACCGCTTTGGAAATGGAAGTTAATGTCCCATCATCAATAAATCCGGATTCTGTCCTTAAAGTTGATGTAAAAGTTAAAAATACTTTAACCGGGCACGATGTACCATCTTCTGTAACTTTTGTCCGGCAAGTCTGGTTAGAAGTATCTGTAAGTTCGGGTGGCGATACGATCTATAAAAGCGGTTTCTTTGATGCCAATGGCGATCTTAAGGATGGGCATTCAGTTTTGGAGCCCGGTGCTGACCCAAACTTGGTAATTTTTCAAAGTGCCCTGTTTAATGGCGGTTCCTCGGCGGATGTTTTTACAGCAGATTCTATTTATATCGGAAGTATTGCCCCTTTGGAAGTTAAAAAAGCTCAATACTCAATTTTTGTACCGCAATCTATCGGAAGTGAATTGACAGTTAATGTGCGTCTTCGTTTCAGGGCAATTCCACCTTATATTCTACGTGACATAGATGAAAGTTTTGTAAAGAAAATCCCCGTATTTGATATGGAGGCTTTTGCTACAATTGTTGAGGTGATATAGGATGACTTTACAAAAAATCAAAATCGGTTGGTTAGTTTTATTTCAACTCCCTCAAACTCAGGTTCTAAACGGCAAACGCCTCCAACACACACAAATCCGGCCTGGCGCGATCCATATAAAACTGAAAGTTGATGGCTGCCCCCAAAACTAAAAATAACATTTCCATATAGCCATGTATTTTTTTTGTTATTCGGAACATTGTTCAATTGGTTTTCATTTGTAATCTCGCCCACCAAGGCCATTGTTAACCAAGGTGAATGTGAAAATTCAAGCAACGCCAGCTCACTGTCAAACTCACTTTTATCTTTAACGTTTAATGTATGTTGGTGTTGAAGCGAAACATGAATCTGGTTTCTTGAATTTAAATTGTAATATAAGTCAACCAGAGGCGTAATATTTTCTGTGCCGCTAGATAAATCATAACTCCAATCAAGAGCGGTTAAAACTTCCCAGGAATCGCCAAATGGCCTGGTTACCTCAAAGTAATACTCTTCAAACTGGCGTTGATTTTTTTGGTTATTTGTAAGGCTGTAATTAAGCATCAATTGCCAGAGGTCATCAGGGAACCAGGTTAGCTCAAATTGATAACCCATTTCGTTATTCATTTCAACCAGATGAGGATGACGGTTAAGAAGTGTAAAGGAATGTTCGCGTAAAAGTGATGGACCTGCAGCATATTCGATTTGATATTTATTAGGAAATAATAAATTATTATAATTCTTATGTTCAGCTGTTAAAGTAAATTTTTCAAAAATGGCATTTAGGGCTATGTAATTACTTAACTTCCTTTCCCATTGCGGGGAGGCAACTTCCAGATAAATATCGAACCAATCATAAATATAATTTATATTTGCGGCCATTATGGATTTCTTTTTGTCCTTATCCTGTACAAGGGCACTGGCACCAATTTTTAATTCCTTATTTAACTTTACACCTAAATCAGTTCCATAAAAAAGTTTTGCTCTGCGATTATAGGAATCACGTATTTTGCCTGCAATTACTTGGCTGTTAAAAACTTTTGTCCTGTACTTTAATTGCAATCCTTCAATATTGTTGTCTACCGGTATATTTCGGTTTTCATAAGTACGTAAAATCAAACCTCGCCCAAACATAGAATAAAAATTTCCTAAGCGGGCCGTTAAACCTTCGTAGTTTAGCTCAACAAATTTGTATGTTAATTCATGTTTTTTAACAAGATCAGGTTGTTGAAATTTGGAAGGGTCAGGCGGATCATTTACTTCAAAGCGAAGACCTGTTTTAAGAAAATCATATTGATAATTAATGTCGGTCCAATTTTCCCAAATGGTACGGTTTTCATTTTGCCAGTTGGAGTACTCACTCTGGTTTTTTATGATCAGCTGGGCAGGCAGTATGTGAACCAGTAAAAACAGAAGGAACAGTAAATATGGAATCTTTTTCATTTAATCGTATTCAATTATTCTTTTGTTTTAAGCAGTTTTAAAATCTCTTTTTCAAGGACTTCTTCATCACCTTCGCGATAGCCAACATGGCTGTAAACAATCTCTCCTTTTTTATTTACCAGGAAAGAGTGTGGGACAACGCTTACAAGAAGCGATTCGCCGACTTCCTTATCCGGATCAATCAAATACGTAAAATCGTATTTATGAGAGCGGGCAAATGCTTTTACTTTAACCAGGCTGCGGGGCGAATCTTGAGAGATAGTCAAAACCTGAATATCAATATCTTCATTTCTATCTAAAACTTTCTGCACTTTTGGAAATTCCAGTTTGCAGGGTTTGCACCAGGTGGCCCAAAACAAAATTACAGTTGCATCATGATCCAGGTTTTCATTGATAGAAAATGATTCGCCATTTATATCATTCAAAGTTAAATGAGATATATTTTGGGCGGGGCTTAATAGTGGGACAAAAAACAGGACTAAAATGATTTTTTTTAACATGATAACCTATGTGTTATTTAATGAGATTAAATTTTCCAAACAAAGTTTGTTTTAAATGACCTTTACCTGGGTGTATTATTTGGTAAAAATATATGCCGCTTGCTAAATCCGCCTGGTTTAAATTTAGATGATATTTTTGAAGACCTGTTTTTACAGCGAAATTGTCAGCAAAAACTTCCTTTCCGATTATATTAAAAATCCTAAACAGCGCATTATTTGAAGCCAGATTTGATTCAAACTGAATTTGCGTTTCCCCATTGAACGGATTTGGATAATTACCAAGAAGTTTGAAAGAAGTTATTTCACCATCTGGCGTTTCCAATCCGGTAGGATTTGTTGAGGCAGCTAATTTATAGTCATTTTTTTCTGCACTGTTTTCCAGGGAAATTGACAATGTTGCTTCTCCACTGCCAGGTTCGGTTGTTGTATTAAAATGAATACTAAAATTCAATACTCCTCCGCCGGGGATTGTATCGCTAATAGTAGAAACCCATGGTGCAAAGCAACTTTTGAAGCAAAGTGAGCTGCTCCAGTTATCCGGAAGGTTCTGATTTTCCCGTGTTATGAAAACTACTATTTCACTTTCCAACGTGTTGGTAATAGTTCCCTCAATTATCAGCTCTTCCATGGGTTGGCCGCTGATGCTGGAATCTTCGAAGTGAACACTGTATGATTGTGCAAAGCTTATTCCGCTAATCATAATTAAAGCAAAAAACATACGTATTAATTTATTCATTTTTATCTCTTTTTAATAATGTCCTAATTGGTATTTTAATCGGACCCTGATCTTGCCGAAGGGTGCATGAAACAATAGCTATTTGACCAATAACATTTTCTTTGTTTGTTTAAAATTTCCGGCTTTAAGGGTATAATAATAAATCCCGGATGCTAAATTATCTGCATCAACTGAAATGCTATAGGCACCTTTATTTTGTTTTTTGTGAACAAGAGTCCGGACACTTTTTCCCATAGAATCATAGATCGTTAAAGTTACAACGCTGCTCTTTGGGATTGTATAATTTATTGTTGTAATTGGATTAAAAGGATTTGGGTAATTTTGTGCAAGTTTAAATTCCGTTGGGTTTATTACTATTTCTTTTTCAAGATCGGTAACAATTCCAAACCAACTCAAAACACGATCAACAAGTAAATCCCTGTTTTCCTGCCCACTGATTTGTTCAAGCCCAATGCCCATATAAAAAGTTTTATAAGTTCCGCTATCATGGCGCAGGGCAGCACCTTTGCCATTGGAATAGTTTAATGCTGCAACCGATGTTCCGCTTTTTGATGAAATACTTTCTTCATAGTTGCTTGTTGAGCCATATGGAGTAGCTAAATTAAAATTGAAACCATCGCCAATAGGATCATTGGCAACACCAACAATTTTTGATGCACCGGCATCATCTGCATCATAGTTTGCATCCAGATAATTCTGATAAAATGATTTTGCGCTTTGGGATGTTGAAGAACCATTTGAATCAAAAATATCCCAACCGATATCCTGTCCAAATAACATCAGGTTACCGCCATTATCCAGGTAGTTTGACATAAAAGTAATATCTGCAGCTTCAAATGCAGGAAATCCCCAGGAAACATTCCAGATAACAGCTTCATATTGCACATCAGTTTTGGATAAGAATTCCTGAAGATTACCTTGTGCCACTGAAATATATCCTGGCGCCAGTTTATCCAAAGCTGTGAAAAAGTTGTTTTCAAAAGATGCTCCACCATCATCATCAACAAAAAGGATATCGCTGTTGGCTGTAATTACGGCTGAAAAATTTGTGCTGACCCCATATCCAAAATTTCCCGGATCGCTTAAGTTTTCCGCGAAAACGTTTAGCTCAAAAAAACCACTTTCCGGAGTTGTGATTTCAAGGCTGAAATGCAATGTGTCTCCCGGGGCAAGCGTAACTTCTTTTTGGTCAAAACTGCCGACTTTATCTGATAACCCATATAGCCAATCACCTTTTCCTTTTGCATCTGTTGTTTTAAGTAAAAGACTAAGCGTGTCCAAATTATCATTGGCTATAAAGTAATCTTTGTTTATCGTTTTTTGAGGATCAACAATATGCAGGTTTTCAACATCAGAGACGGATTCCATAAAAAAGGTGGGAATATTTATATTGGATTGAATTATCTCTTTTGTGTCGTCAGATTGTACCCATGCTACAACGGCCAAATCATCCAAATGCCAGTATCCTTTTGTAGCAACTGAGAATGAATAATATAAGCTATCACTATTTGTAATTGACTCTATTGATGTACCCTGTGCTGTCGGTAACATTGTGCGCATTACATCATGAAAAATTTTTTCACCATTTGATCCTGGAGGAGAGTTGTAAGTTTTCTTACGTTCAATAATGGCAACCCTTAACTTTAAGTTAGTCGCAGCAACATCCTGTAAGCCCAAAACCTGAATATTTGTTTTTACGCTGTCCTCAGCAAACTTAGCAGAAACGTTTATTTTTATTGGTGAAAACTTGGCTAGTTGGGAATTCATCTCTGATCTCATTTTGGGGATATTTCCCGGCGTTCCTTTCGAGATGCCGTCAATTGTATAAGCCGGGACACTGTTTATACTATAATAATTTATCCTGTTTTCGTTATGGCTTTTATTAGCGCCGTACATGGGATCGTCGCTTCCTGGCCACCAGGCATGATAGCGTACAGTAATTACACCGCCAAAATTTTTAGAGCAAAATTCCTGCAGACTGGGATTATTTGCAGCACAAGGTCCGCAACTTGCGTTTGTTGCTTCTTCCAATAAAACAATACGCCTTGTTTGTGCTTGAGATTGACTAAAAAACAGAAAAATAAATATTAACAATGCACTTAAAGTAAAATACTTTTTCATTTGAACTCCTGCGTTATTGTCCACTTACATATTTAATGGATTTGTCGTTTTTATTTTGTAAAAATGCGATCACTTTAATATTTGAATAGTCCCAATTATTATTCCATAACTTTGAATAAGATTTAGAATACACCGATTCTGTTATTGCAAAACTATCGCCTTTTTTATCACTTAAAAATCCTCTGAAAACCCAGTTAAAATCTTTTAAGCCATTGCTTCCAGGCGGCGAATCAAAAGAAATATTGTTTTCTGTAATTGCACAGAACAAAACCATTTCATCCAGATTGGCAACTTCTTCCATTTGGAACAATTCTACTTCAACTTTCAAAGAATCATTACTAAGCAGCTTACTTACGCTTACACCAATTTCGTCATTCATCTCATTATATTTTTCAGAATAAGAATCAGTTATTTTAGACAAGGAGTAGGGATCTGTCCAGGATCCGGCAACCCTTACTCCCGGAAGTACACCAATGTTATAACGCATAACTCTTTCAATAACATCAGTTGGCGCAACTTGATAGAATGGATCGTTTGATTTTGGCCAATTGGCAAAATATTCAAGAATGAAAAATGTAGAATCGTTATTGTTATGGCTAAAAGATTCTAGGTTTTCCGTGGCAGGTACGCAAGGATCACAAGAAACATTCGCAAAAGACTCTAGCAATACAGCATTTTGTACTTGTAATGATTTCTGGACAACTAGTTGCTGATTTTCCGAAATGTTTGTGCTTAACTTATAATCTTTATAGCCATTTTTTTTGATAATAATAGTATGAGGGCCTGTTGATAATTTAAATGCGTTTGGTGTTGTTTTACTTTGTGGAGTTCCATCAATTATTAGGACAGCATTTGCAGGTGTCGTTTCAACAACCAGTTCGCCAAAAGAATTTAGTTTTCTCAATAGAAAATAAATTGACTTAACAGAATCAGGCTCCACGGTAACTAAAAAACTATCCTGGTCTGATTGGTAACCATTTAAAGCAACTTGTATTTTGTGGTTTCCGGGATTTACAGTCAGTGTGTCTGGCGTAAATTTCTGCGTAGATTCATCATTTAAGAATATAAGAGCGCCTTTTGGATCGGAATGTATAATGATCTTAGCTTTTTCTATATTGTTTGTAAATTCTACCGGTTGTTTAATCCCGCATGACAAGCAAAGCAAAAAGGTCAGGAATAATATATTACGTTTCATTTGGTTATTAAATCTTTAGTTTTGTGGATTGGCTCCAGATAAAATCAAATAAAATCCTACAGGCATTTGCAACAGAATTATGTTCGATGGCTATCATGGTTAATTCAGTTGATTCACTTTCAAGACTGTCCAGCGCAAACATCACTGCTTCATTATCAAAAATAATCATCTTAACCGGTAGCTTTTCAATAACCCGCGCATCATGGCCTAGGTTGATTTCATTTTCAAGACCATCAGAAAGCCAACTATAGTTTTCAAGTTCTTCCCGTTCGTATATCCCTCGTGATTTTGCCCCGCGCTTAAGAATGTCCATTTCATAATCCTGCTGTTCAACAGCTTTGTCAGTTGTATCACATGCGTACGGACCTTTGTTAAATGTTAGCAGCTCATTTTTAGTATTATTAACTAAACTGAGATATTTGTGATGGATTTGTTTTTTGTCTTTTAGTATTTCTATAAAATCTTGTGAAAGGTTATTTTCTTTTCCTTTTTCAAAAACAGGCGAAAGAACATTTGATAAACCGGCCGCTATTTTTTCCTTTTTAATAAGATCCTTTTTTTGATATTCTATTATCTTTTGCAAAACAATTTTAGGATCTTCTGCAATATATATATTTGTGACACCAACCTTTTTTTCTTTACAAATACCCCGTTTAACCATTTTTTTCAGGACTTCATAAATTTTTGTGCGCGGTATATCAACTGCTTCCTGGAGTTCTCCGGCAGAGAACATTTTTTTGTTTATCATTGTGAGATAAACTTTTGATTCCCTCTCGGAAATGCCTAATTCTTTTAATTTTTCCAGGTACTTGTTGGTCATATCAATTAAAAATGATTTAATATTATTCTTTGTTACCCCTTTGGGGGGTAAATTTAATTCATGTTTTTTGGGAAAGCAAGAGTAGGTTTGACATTATTAAAGATAAAATAGGCTTATTTAGATTTTTATCACATTTTTCCTTGTTTAAAAATAGGTCTTTCATTTTCTTCGAATTTTTTTATATATTTCATGCTTTATTTTTCCGGCACTACCAAACTCATCAAAACAAAACTCAACATATAAAAGTATTTTATGGAGGAAAACGCCCATGGACGCAAACAGGGGACAATGGAATTCCAAAATTGGTTTTATTATGGCTGCTGCTGGTTCGGCAATTGGTTTAGGAAATATTTGGAGGTTTCCGTACGTAGCAGGTGAAAATGGCGGAGGAGCTTTTGTTTTATTATACATTGCTTTTGTTTTTGCCATAGGATTGCCATACATGTATGCCGAGTTATCTCTTGGGCGTGCAACAAAAAAAAATCCGGTTGGAGCAATTCAAACAATCTTACCGGGTTCTCTTTGGAAAATTGGCGGTTATCTTGGCGTTTTCATTGGGATTGGTATTTTGTCTTTTTATGGCGTTATTGCCGGATGGACAATTTTATACATCTATAAAATGATGTTGGGTGATCCCGGAGGTTTTCAGGAATTAATTGCGAACCCAACAGTTGTTGTTCCACTTTTTGCATTCTTTATATTTCTAACCGGTTTTGTTGTTTATCGTGGCGTTTCTGAAGGAATTGAAAGATGGTCAAAAATATTAATGCCTGTCTTTTTTTTATTGCTAATTGGCATTATTGTTTTTTCTTTCACTCTCGATGGAGCCACAAAAGGGTTAGAATTTTATTTAAAACCAGATTTTTCGAAGATAACATTTTCGACAGTTTTGGCCGCACTCGGTCAGGCATTTTTCTCTCTTAGCCTTGGTATGGGCACTATGATTACTTACGGCTCATATATCAGTAAAGAAGATAATATTATTACATCGGGTATTGCCGTGGCAATATTTGATACTATGATTGCTATCATGGCCGGACTAATAATTTTCCCAGCTCTTTTTGCCATGGGCGAAGATCCGGCGGTAGGGCCACTTCTCGTTTTTGTTGTATTACCAAAACTTTTTGCCGCAATGCCAGGCGGATTAATTGTTGGTACAATCTTCTTTATACTGCTTTCAGTAGCTGCCTTAACTTCAACGATTTCATTGCTTGAAGTACCGGTGGCTTATGTAATTGATGAACACAAATTATCACGCCCAAAAGTAGTATGGATTGTGGCGATTATCGCATTTATATTAGGTATCCCATCTGTGTTGTCGCAGGGGGCATCTGAATTTTTAACAAATATCGCCATCTTCCCGGAATCTTTTGCGGACCCTGATTTTCTTAGCCAGATGAGTTTTCTGTTTGGAGATATAGGACTGGCTGTTGGAGCAGTAATTTTGTCGCTGTTTATTGGCTGGAAGTGGGGATTAAATAAAGCAAATGAAGAGATTGAAATTGGTTCACCCGGTTTTGGGAATGCCAAACTCATTTGGGGAATATTAATAAAATTTGTGATTCCTCTGGTTATTTTTATTGTGTTACTTAGTACCATCCAAATATTTTAGATTTGCTGAACCGCAAAGAGTGGAGAGAACGCTAAGAAATAAAAGAGATGATTGCATCAATGACAAGGGATGAACTCAATAAACTTTCAAATAAAATAATTGAATTGGCAATCAAGGTGCACAAAACATTGGGGCCAGGTTTCTTAGAATCTGTTTATCAAGAAGCCCTTGCCTATGAATTAAGCAAAAGTAATATTGCCTTTGAAAAGGAAAAGGGATTACCGGTAGCTTATGAAGATATAAAATTAGATATTGGTTTTAGATGCGATTTTTTAGTTGAAGAAAATATTATTATCGAAACAAAAGCTGTTAAAAAGATAACTGAAATTGATTCAGCACAATTAATAAACTATTTAAAAGTAACGAATCTTAAACCTGCATTACTTTTTAATTTTAATGTGAAGCTTCTTAAAGATGGTATGCATCGTTTTGTAAATAATTTCTAAAATAGTTCTTCTTCGCGTTCTTCCCGCATTTTGCGGTTAACAACAAAAACCTGAAAGGAAAAACATGGGATTTTTTGATTGGTTTCTACAAATTACTACGAAGATAGACGGCATAATGTGGGGGCCTCTAATGATTGGCCTACTTTTAATAACTGGTATCATCCTTACAATCTGGACCCGTGGTATCCAGTTCACACATATGTGGCATTCCTTAAAATTAATCTTTTCCAAAGAATCCCGTTCCGAAGAGGGAAAAGGAGACATTTCACCATTTGCCGCTTTGATGACAGCACTGGCAGCAACTGTTGGAAACGGTAATATTGCCGGTGTAGCAACAGCCATTGCTATTGGTGGGCCTGGCGCACCTGTTTATATGTGGATTGCAGGTATTTTCGGGATGGCTACAAAATATGCTGAAGGTTTTCTTGGTGTTCAATATCGTGAAGTAGCACCCAACGGCACAATGGCCGGCGGACCAATGTATTATGTAAAAAACGGCTTGAAAAATAAGCAATGGGGAAAAATTCTTGGCGGCGCTTTTGCAATTTTTGGTGTGATTGCCTGTTTAATTGGCACTGGAAATATGGCCCAGTCCAACTCAATGACAGCCTCCCTTGCAAATACAATTAACCAAATGTTTCTTGGTGGCGTTTCCGGGGAGCAGGCACCGGATTATTATTATTTCATCATTGGGGCAATAATCGCACTGTTGGTAGGAATGGTCATAATTGGTGGTATAAAAAAAATCGGCCATGTTTCTGAAAAACTTGTACCGGCCATGATTGTTTTCTACATCTTTTTTGCTTTGTGGGTTATTATTGCAAATTTTGATCAAATTCCTGCAGCTTACTCTGTTATCTTTGCTTCTGCTTTTGGTCTGCAACCTTTGGTTGGCGCTTCGGTTGGTTTGGCAATTCAAAATGGGGTTAGTCGCGGATTGCTTTCCAATGAAGCAGGCCTTGGTTCGGCGGCTATTGCGCAGGGTGCTTCTGCCTCTGATGCCCCGGAAAAAAATGGTCTTATAGCCATGACCGGTGTTTTTATTGATACAATTTTAGTGAATACAATGACAACTTTAACAATTGTTTTGACCGGCGCATACACATTTACACAAGCATGGCGTGGTGCAGGTGTTGAGGGAAATATTACCAGCATCCTGGTTACGCAGCAAGCATTTGATAGTGTTATTCCATGGGGATTAGGTGGAACCATTATCGCTTTTTCATCTTTTATATTTGGTTATACAACACTTATAGGTTGGTCTTATTACGGTGAAAAGTGTATCGAATACCTGGGTGGTGATAAGGTAATAATGCCATTCCGTTACACATTTATTGCTTTCTTATTTGTTGGAGCGATTATTACGCCGCTTGCAGGTGAAAGCCTGGAATACTTAAACATTGTTTGGAATCTTGGTAATATTGGAAATGCTTTAATGGCCGTTCCAAACCTTATCGGTCTACTGATTCTTGGAGGAGCCGTAGCAGCTTATTTTGATGTGTTTAAGAAGTACGCTAATTTTTCTGGTCGAGCAAGGCGGCGAGAATACTTTACGTTCGGGATATTTAATTTAGTTATTTCATTTTTTCTTGGATTTATTGAAGGTCTATTGGGAGGCCCAGGTGTTGTTGCGATAATTTATAGTTTGGCGGTTCTAATTCCTGGAATAGCTTTGTCTGTTAGAAGATTACATGATATAAGCCTATCTGGCTGGTGGCTTCTAATTATTTTTGTCCCAGTTATTGGTGCGGTAGTACTTCTAATTCTCATGATTCTAAAAGGAGCAGATGAAGAAAATGAATTTGGGAGCATTCCAGAGGTAGCTAAATCTTCATTTAGCTTTATATAGTGTTTATTTCACATTCACTCTCTCCCAGAAGGCGTGTTGGTTTTTCACCTGCACGCCTTTTTTATTTTGAGATAAACTGTTTACACCGATTTTATCGAGTATAAATGTCAGAGCGCCCTGCAAAATACTACAAGGCTATTCCATTTACTAAATTGTATTTGAATCACATCCTCATAATCTTTAATCTTGGCCATTCAAAAAATCGATGCTATCACTTTGAATGATTGCATCGTTACTAGAAACACATAGGAGAACTTCCATTTTAGAAATGATGCGCTACTTGTGGCCCTATATGATGCGCTACAAGAAAAAAGTATTTTTCGGCTTCCTGTTTATAGGCCTTTCAAATTTTATTGGCATTGTCCCGCCGGCCATTGTTAAAAATGCCATCGATTATATTAAAGACACTGTTGAGATAAACCAGCTGCTTAAGTTTGCAGGTTTAATAATCGTCTTCACAGCATTAAGCGGATTTTTCCGTTTCCTGATGCGCCGGACAGTAATTGTGGTTTCCCGCCTGGTGGAAAATGATCTTCGCAATGCTTTATTTAAAAAGCTGCAATCACTGGATCGAAACTGGTATCAACACAATAATACCGGTGACATAATGTCCCGGCTCACAAATGATTTAAATGCTATCCGGGCTGTACTGGGTCCAGGTGTTATGTACACGGTAAACCTTGTCACCATGTTTATTTTTGTAACGGTAATGATGTTCAATATTAGTCCATTAATGACGCTGATCGCCCTTTTACCGGTCCCGGTTATGGGCATCGTTGTAAATCGAATTGGTGCTGTAATCCACAAACGTTATCTGGCAGTACAGGAACAATTCGCACGTATAAGTACAAAAGCGCAGGAAAACTTGTCTGGTATGCGCATAATAAAATCTTATGTTTTAGAAGACAGCGAATTAAACCATTTTAATGAATTGAATGATGATTATATCAAAAAAAATATGGCACATGCCCGCGTACAAGCTGCGTTTCAACCTTCTATGATGTTGATTGTGGGAATTGGCTCTGCGTTAATTTTATTGTTCGGCGGTAAACTTATAATAAGCGGCGTTATTACCCTCGGAGATTTTGTGGCCTTTACTTTGTATATGGGCATGTTGATTTGGCCTTCGATTGCTCTTGGCTGGGTGATGGGTATTTTTCTGCAAGGAACAGCGGCTTTTAAAAGATTGCAGGGAATTTATAATGCAAACGTGGATATCGAAGAGAGGGATAGTCAACTTCTCGAAAAAGTGGATGGAAAAATCCAGTTTATGAACCTCACCTTTTCTTACCCACAAACAGATCTAAATGTACTTAATGACATCCAGCTCGACATTCATTCCGGTGAAATAATTGCTGTTGTTGGACGTACGGGTGCCGGTAAATCCAGCTTGATGCATTTATTGACGCGCGAATTTGATGCTCCTGCAAAATCAGTTTTTGTGGATGGCCGGGATATCCTGGATATTGAATTGGAAAGCCTGCGTGCTGCCATCGGTTACATCCCGCAGGATACGTTTCTTTTTTCTGAGACAATTCGCGATAACATTGCTTTTGGTGTAAATGGTGCTTCTAATGAAGAAATTGAATGGGCAGCAAAAATGGCCCAGATACATGATTCGATTTTGGACTTACCGGATGGCTATGATACTATGCTGGGCGAGAGAGGTATTAATGTTTCGGGAGGGCAAAAGCAGAGACTGGCCATTGCCCGGGCCATCTTGAAACAGCCACGAATTTTATTACTGGATGATGCATTATCCGCCGTAGATACAATCACCGAAGAAGCGATTTTAAACAATTTGCGCGAAGTAATGAAGGGCAAAACATGTCTTTGGGTGTCTCATAGAATTTCTTCCATAAAAGGGGCAGACAAAATAATTGTTCTGGAGCAAGGAAAGATTGAAGAGCAGGGAACACATGAAGATCTTTTGTTAAATAATGGGTTGTATGCCAATCTCTATGAAAAACAAAAGCTGGAAGAAACACTTGAGTTGACAGAGTAGTATCGTGTATAGGACAATGTTTTTAACCACAGATTTTCACGGATTTGCACTGATGAAAACATTTGCTATAATTTTTCTTCTCGCAACAAATATCTTCTCTCAAAATGAAGTTTCAGCGCAAGAAGCACTTTTTAAACACAAACAAAAACTGTGGCAGCATTCCAGGTCATTAAATAGAACAAGCACATCCGATAACCCTCAAAATAAATACGATGCATTGTATTATAAGCTCGAACTCGATATTCAATTCAATCCAAAACTACTGAGTGGCAAAGTAACCGGCAGGTTTCAAAGTAATACAAACGTTTTAGATACACTGGTTTTGGATCTGGATAATGCGATGCACATTACTTCGGTTTCCGGCCCGGTAAAAAGCTATCATCACAGCAATCAAAAAATAGAAATTGAACTATCCCAATCCCTTTTATTAGGTGATATTATTGAGATTAAAATTGAATATACCGGCATCCCAGATTCAGGAAATGACAGATGGTTTGTTTTTGATCAGCTTATTGATGGCTCGCCCCATGTGTGGACATTGAGTGAACCTTACGGTGCAAAATATTGGTGGCCCTGCAAAGACTTTCCGGCTGATAAAGCCGATTCGGTTGATATTATTGTCACTGTTCCGCAGGATCAAATTGTTGCTTCAAATGGAACGCTGCAATTTGACATTATCGCTGGTGAAAAAAGAACATTCCATTGGCAAGAAAAATATCCCATCGCTACTTATCTTGTTTCTTTAGCCATTGGGCCTTATGCCCACTTTACCGATAGTTATACCTTGCCTGACAACAGCTCCATGTTACTTGATTATTATGTTTATCCTCAGTTTGAGGAAACAGCCCGTGCAGTTTTTCCAAATGTAAAAAATCATCTGGATGCTCTGACTTTTTACTTTGGGTCTTATCCTTTTTCGGATGAGAAATACGGCATGGCTCAATTTGGCTGGGGCGGTGCCATGGAACATCAAACCATTAGTAGTATTGGCAATGTAAGAGAAAGCTGGGAATATGTTTATGTGCATGAGCTAGGGCATCAGTGGTTTGGAGACGCGTTGACTTGTGCTTCATGGACTGACATTTGGCTAAACGAAGGCTTTGCTTCTTACTCCGAAGCACTGTATGCGGAGTGGGCCGGCTTCCAGGGTCTTGAACCGGGATTTGATTCATACAAATCATATATGGGAACACAGAAATATTTAGGCGATGGAGCTTTGACAATTTCTGATACCAGCGTCGTTTCTAATATTTTTGACCGAATTGTATATGACAAGGGTTCTTGGGTTCTGCATATGCTGCGTTATGTTCTGGGTGACGAAGCTTTTTTTGAATCATTACGGACATATGTTTCTGAATTAAAATACACATCTGTGCGTACAGAAGATTTTAAAAATGTTTGTGAAACAATATCAGGAAAAGAGTTAGATGCTTTTTTTGATCAATGGTTAAACTATCCTTTTTTTCCACGATATGCTTTTAGCTGGGAGCAAGCAAGCTCTGAAGAAAAAAAGTCTTTGATTCAAATTACCATATTGCAGGAACAGTCATATCCGGTTTATGAAATGCCAATCGATCTTCAATTCATTTTTCCATCCGGAAACGATACAGTTATCCAGATTTTAAACAACCGGGTTGAACAAATATATATGATGGAGTTTTCTGAGGTTCCTTTATCTGTAAATTTTGATCCGGATGGCTGGGTTTTGAAATCAGTTCAGGATGAATCCGGCGGTAGTTATTCATCGGAGATTAAAATTGAAAATATTTACCCAAATCCATCAAATTCGGATGTTACAATTGTTGCAAAATATTGGGGTCAGGGAAATCTGGAGCTACAGGTTTTTGATTATCTGGGACGAGAGATAAAAAAGCTAAAACCATTTTATGCTTCAACAATTCATAAATATTATTACAAATGGGATGGCCTTGATGAGCATGGTAATAGGGTAGCAGACGGAATATATTTTGTGTCACCAATTGTTAAAAATAAAGCTGTCTCAAGCGGACGTAAGATTGTAATAATAAAATAAAGGGCAGTATGTTTCTAAGAATATTTGTAATCAGTTTTTTGCCACTGTTGATATTTGGCCAAAGCAATTATAAGCAAATCCATAAAAATGCGTTAGTTGTAGATATGCACGCCGACGCTTTGTACAGTTCAATTTCATCGGGTAGAAACCTTGAAAAGTTTTCAAAAAAAGGTCATGTGGATTTGGTTCGTATAAAACAGGGTGGCGTTGATGTAGAATTCTTTGCAATCTGGCCTGATCCTAAAAAGAAGCAATCAACTTATAAGCAATCAGTTACTTTGCTGGATTCGCTCGACATGATTTTAAAACGTAATCCGCAGAAAATTGAAAAGGCTGTTTCTATCGAGGAGATAGAGCTGATATCATCTCAAAATAAAATTGTTGCCTGTATTGGCCTTGAAAGTGGAAGCGCCCTTGATGATGATCTAAAAAACCTTGATTATTTTTACAAAAGAGGTGTTCGTTATTTAAGTTTAACCTGGAATGACAGCCCTTCCTGGGCAACAAGTGCAGCGGATGAAATAAAAAAATCATGGAAGCGCAACAAAGGGTTGAATGAATTTGGACGTGAAGTAGTTAAAAAAATGAATTCGCTTGGGATGCTGGTCGATGTTTCTCACTCCGGTGAACAAACTTTTTATGATGTGATTGAAACTAGCTCAAAGCCAATAATTGCCTCGCATTCGTCGGTATATACAATTTGTCCGCATAGCCGCAATTTGAAAGATGAACAGATAAAAGCCCTGGCAAGAAACGGTGGGGTTATGTTTATTAATTTTTATCCTGGCTTTTTAGTAAAGGGTTTTCATGATACTTACCAGCAATCCCGAAAAGATGCAGATGTGATTCAGGATTCTTTGAGAGTTATTGATAAATTTGATGATTTTGACAGATCGGCTTATATCTATTCTAAAATCAATCCCATCTACCCATCAGTAAAAACAGTAGTTGATCATATTGATTATGTGGTAAAACTTGTTGGCGATGATTATGTTGGATTGGGTTCAGATTTTGATGGTATTTCACTTACTCCGATTGGTTTGAGAGATATTTCTAAAATGCCGGCGATAACCAAAGAGCTTGTAAAAAGGGGGTATTCAGAAGAATCTATTCGCAAAATTTTGGGTGGTAACTTTATGCGTGTTTTTAAGCTGGCAACAAAATAGGTTTTAAAATAAGATCAACCGGATATAAATGAATAAGGATCTCCGGTTGATCAATAAAATTATTTTATTTCTTTCCCGTAAATGATCTCATTTTTTTGATCGGCATTATTTTTATTTTTTTGTACTCTTGATAAAGCAGACGCGGCTTTTACAGGGCCTTTGTTTGATATTGGATCAGAACTTGGAATAACCAGCCCTCCCGCATATGTCAATAATACGGATTGATTTTCTGTCCACGGTATAAAATTTTGGGTAGCCTCATCCCAAAGAACGATATTTTGGGTTCCCTGAATTCCTGCAGCAATTTTTGTGTTTCCGTATGCTCTATAATACCCGGTTGAATAAGTCTGGCTGTCATTTGGGAAAAATATGTTGTCTTCTGTTTGCTCAACCGATTCATAGTTTACCCAAAATGGTGTAAGGTTTGTTGCACTGCTGTTATTTACATAATAGAAAATGTAATCCTGGGTTAAGCCAAGCTGCCGTGAAACTGTGCTTAAGCCCGACACATCTAAATTGAAATCCCATCCCATCATTGATCCAATTAGATCGCCTACACTTGTCTTACCATAAGTTGAAGCAGTAATATTTACTGTTCCCGGATTTTGCGCTGTAATAATAAAACTAACCGTTTCGCCAGGATTGGCTGTTTTAGTTCCATAATTTGTCAGTGTAATTTCCATTGGAGTAAAAAGAGGATTTTCCAGCGCAATAATCAGTGACTCATCATTGGCATGCTCTTCAAAACAAATACTTGCTAAAACACTGTTTTCTTCCGATGAGATTGCCGCCCTCGATCCTTCTAAATCAGAAGCCAGAAATATTTGAAGAATAAAATCATAACAGCCGGTACTTATCTCCTGGCCTTCATCTCCAAGCGAAATTGTAAATGGCGCAGTACCTTCATGAGTAAAAGACTCGGTTGTTTTATATAAATAAAATGTAGGATCCTGACCTCCGGTCGAACGAATACCAACCATGGCAACAAGTGTTGCATTCCGGTTTGATGAAAGGTTAAAACCAATATCGACAGTAGAGTGATAGCCATCCTGATCCATATCTGTGGAACTGTCGATCCAAATATCATTTATGTCTACTGTAAAAGGTTTTGATCCTGTTGAAGATTCAGAACATGATAAAGACCAAACAATTGTTGAAAATAATAGAATCCATTTTAATCTTGGTAAATAGTTCATACCAGGCTCCTATAAAATATTAAACTAAATTTGGGTAGGGTTATTTATTAATTACGTTTGAAAAGTGAATTTTATTCCTGAAATCCAAATCAATGTGGGCATAAGTAAAACATTGCTTCCAAATGTAATGACAACAGAGAAATAAACAAGATTATTTTCATAAATACACCCAAATTGTAAATAAAGACAATAAGGGAATTATTAATTTATCCATTACGTTAAACAGGCTAATTTGTCTTTAATTAATGACCGAGAATATATTATGAACTTCATCTAACTTTGAGTTGATAAGAAGTTAAAAATTGTAGAAATTATGATGGTTAAAATATTGAAGGAATGTAGTGCAAAGTAATTATAACAAGGGATATATCACTGCGAGAGAATTTGTAAACTCATGGGAAAAAGAAGTTTACGAATTAACATATCTCGACTATTTTATTTACCTGTTAATAAATGATTTAGGTCTGCTTTTAGAGAGAGACTTTTTTCCGAAAATTGACCGGGAGGAGCTTTTTTATCTAAGCAGTGATGAAATATCTGCACTTGCATTTAACATTGGTGATGGCCTGCAGCTTTTTCTTGATAAAAATTGTTTTGGCGGCTGCAGCTTAGGATGCCCAAATAAACTTAGCAAACCCTTTTCCAGTGAAGAGAATGAAATACGCATTAACTTTGTAACTACAGAATTTGATGGCATTACCTCATCTTGCACAAACCGTGAAGATTGTTTATATCACGATGTTATGAATTATGTTGTTATTGATGCATTGTTGGATTTTTATAATTATGAAATGGGTGTTGTTTTACACGAAAAAGATCCCAAGCTGATTAAGCTGGCAACATTTACAATGGATCATATTATTTCC
Organism: Calditrichota bacterium; assembly: GCA_013112635.1. NCBI lineage: Bacteria > Pseudomonadati > Calditrichota > Calditrichota bacterium. The sequence continues at coordinate 92,307 of JABFGF010000005.1, forward strand.
TTTACTCAAGCCAATGGGCCTAAATTGCTCGAAAAACCAAACGATCTGGCCACGGATCTTTTTACAAAAGATTTACAAGGTGATGAAGATGTTTGGGAAGAAATTGTTCCGGAAAATGAAGAGCTTGATGACGACGTATCCGAGGCATGGAAAGTATACCATGTATCTGTAAATGCAATATTCTCTAATTTTGAAACTGAAAGTTTTGATCTCCTTGAAAAACCTTTTTCTAAAAAACTGCTAAAAGAATTCAGGGCATTTTTAAACGATTATCTTGAAGTAAACCGGTTGGATGATTTTGAATTTGAATATATCGAAGAATTCTTCTCATTAATATTCCCACAGGTTTTCTTGCTGGATGACAATGTTGATTTTGATCAATTTGAAAGTCTCTTTTCAAAGCTGTTTGATTATATAGATCAAAACGGCAATACGAAACTTGCCAAAGCTTTTGTGATTTTTAAACAGGATGAGCTTAAGGAAATAAAAAGAACTTTTTCTTTAACCCAGAATTTCCAGTTGCATTACAGTTATGTTGATTTTCTATTGTCGAATGAAGCTTCTAATCCCACATTGCTGGAAGGTTATTTTGAAGTCTCCGCTTTACAGGATGGATTTGCCCAGTTGAAAAATGTTGATCAACGTACTGTTCATGATAATGTAAATCTTGGAGTGATTAAATCTGCTGAAATAAAAATTGGCGATATCCTGCATGTGCAGTTGATTGCTGACAAAACCGAAATGAAGATTGTTTATCTGGAACTTGTTTATCCTTCTGTCAGCAAATATTTTCTTTATTAGTTATTTGATGATAACGGTAAAACGATCGAAAACTTACAATATTTATTCTGCTTAGATTCTACTTCAATTGTTCCATTATGCCCCTCAACTTTTTTAAGAACAGCATCCAATCCAATGCCACGCCCTGCATTCATGTCAGTCTTTTCGCTTGTAGATATTCCGGCTAAAAACATCGATTTGTAAATTTCATTATCAGGTAAAGTGTCAAGGTTAATGTCTTTCCATTCTTTCTTTTGCTGCATTTTTGTTTTTAGTTTATCAATTTGAATACCACGGCCATCATCGTGTATTGAAAAAGAAAATTGTTTTTGATTTTTCTTGGATTTAAGAGTGAGTGTTCCATGATCCTCTTTCCCCATTTTATTTCTTTCTTTTGGAGATTCAATACCATGTGCAACCGAATTACGAATCAGTTGGATTGAAATATCTTTAACTAATATCTGCAGCCTTTTAGGAATATCAGGTTCTAAAAAATTAGCACTTTGCAATATAATCTTTTTACTCTTTTCTTTTGCCATTTTATCTACAAAGTTTTCCAGGCTTTTCACTATCTGAGGATTACTTTCTGGTTTTATTTGAGTGTTTAATTTACCTACCTGGGCCAGAAACTCTTTTATCTCGTAAACAGCATTTTTAATCTCAGAATAATCATTCACCAACTCTATTAAATCTTTTGACATTATTTTTTTCTTTGAAAGAACATCTGATATTTTGTTTTCAAATTGGTGGACATTATCAGCAAAAAAAGAAAAGTCCAGCATACTGGCATTACCTTTTATTAAATGCATAGAGCTATAAATATTTAATAATGCAGGTTCATATTGTTTGTTTTGTTCGGCAGACTCAAAAATGCTATCGATTGACTGAAATTCATTTTGAATTCCTTCGATGAAATCACGCATCATTACCGGTTCTGTTTTAAGAATAGCTAAAACCCATTCTGTTTGCCGCTTAGCTTTTATTTCTGATTCTTTAACTTTGTTTTCCAGTTCCACTTGTTTGGTTATATCTTTGACCATTGTAAACAATTCTGTGGTTTTCATATTCTTATTGCGGATTCGTTTAAAACTAAACATTAGTTCTTTGGCTTTGGCGCTTTCATTAAATCTCACCTTAATCTGATCCAAAGGGTTTAGCTCTTCTATCATTTTCTCATCTAAACTATCGTCAAACATCATTTCCAGATAGTTTTTTGTAGTGGTAATATCCGAATTACTAATTTTGTTTTTTAAAAAATTAATAAAATTTTTGTCCGCCAGCCGTTTTGATTCAAGAATCGTTTCTAATTGAGCAGAGTATTGTGATCCAAACTTTAGACTATTTTTTATTATAAAAATTCCCTCCTCAACATTTTTTAGAAGATTTTCGATTTCCTTTTCTGCCTGCGTACGAAGCTGTTTTTCTATTTCAAGAACTTTTGCTTGTTGCTCGTCATAATACAATGCAGCAGCACCTAAAACAGCAAGGTTTGGCAATGCTCGTGGTTCTATCCTGATGCCTTTTGTTGAAGGCGTAAAAAATGTATCATTAACTTTTCCCCACATAGCTTTTTTATAAAACTCAAATCCATCTCTAACAATCCCTCCAATTATAATTAATTCGGGATTTACAGATAAAATTATATTTTGCAATGCGCTGCCCAAATGGTGTCCGTATTCATTAAAAATCTTTAGCGCTTTTTTATCTCCCTTTCGCGCCTTTCTTAGAATTTCAGTAAATGAGGTTTTATGTACATTTTTAAAAAATAAAGCACTAGAATAATATTCAACGTTTTGGTCTAAATATTTAATCATTCCAAATTCTCCAGCAGCACAATTTCCGCCGGAAAAAAGTTTGTTATCAATTATAAGACCTGCACCAAAACCCTCTCCTACAATTAGCCCGATTACATTTTTACACTTATTTCCTTTTCCAAAATATTTTACACCCAGGGCAAAACAGTTTGCATCATTATTAATATAGCAAGGGACATTAAACTTGTTTTCAAAAAAACTCTTTACATTAACGTTTTTCCAAGATGGAATACGGTGAATTTCAGTTACAATATTTTTTTCAAGATCTATTAAACCTGGCAACCCAATGCCAATGCCAACGACATCCTCAGACATTAAATCGCCGATATGGTCAGCAATTTTATTTAAAATAAATTTTTGAGACTCACCTTGATCGATTTGAGTTTCTATTAGGTTTTCTAATTTGTTATTACAGATTTTTCCTATTTGGATATTAGGAACCTCTAGATTGACTCCTATTACAGATTGACGAGTTTTCATTTTAGCCCCAGTTTGGGAAAATTAGTAGTAATGAAATGTACTTTTAAAGCGGATGAACAAATAGTGTATTCGGGCGCATTTTACTGGCCTTTAAAGAAAACAAATATCTGATTTTATTTTTTTAGAGTTAGTTTATTAAGAAGCTGGTGGCAGGCAAGGCGCATATAGTTACTGTAATATGCAAGTTGAAATAAAGACAGTATTGATATATTGGGAAATCCGCATATATATATTGGTTGCCATTCTGTTGTAAACTTGTCTTTAAATGCATAAAGACCTTGTGCGTTATATGCAAAAGGTAATTTGCGGCCAAGCATTGAAACAAGTTTTTCTCTGAAGTTAGAGTCGTAGTTTTTAGGAAAAATAAAAGGTACTTCTCCCAGGCTCCACATTTTAAAGCCATCATTTTTTAGACATAAAGATGTAGAATAGATTAACGCCTCCATTGTACCGGTTGGGGCATTTTTATCACGAATCAAAAGTTCGGTCTGTATTTTAAAGTTATTTGTTTTTGATAGTGAAATGGCTGCATCCCAATTCCCACCTGCGTTTTCCCATATAAAAATATCTGTGTTTATCGATGGTTGGGTTATAAAAAGATTATTAAGTTGAGGTTTGTTTGCATGAGCAGATTTTGTTCTTAATGCATTTAACCGTTTAATATTTTCAAAATCCAATTTTACCTTTTTAAACCGCCCTTGTTTTTCTCCTCGTCTTACTAATTCCTTTAAGGATTTTTTTTCAAAGGCATTTTTATTTAAATCGATAATGCTTTCTTGTCCTACTGCAAAAGATTCAAAATTTAGGCTTTTTAAAAACCGCTCTAGTTTTGGATTGCATCCTCGGATAATTAAACCTTGTGGTGATTGCGTTTTAAGTTTTGAAATTATTGAGTTAATTTTTTTATAACGGGGGATTTCAGCAAGGCTAACCCAATTTATCCCATTTATTAAAAATTTTTGCTCTGTTTTATTAATATGTTTGGTATTGGATCTAACCCAGCTTAATGGCAATTCCAAAGAGAGAGAATTGTTCTCGAGATTCATATTTTTCCAAAGAAATTAAAAGTAACTTTTTGTATATTCCTGATCTTGATCATCTGAGCTTATTTAGGTAAACTTAGCCCTTTTTAAACCATACATCAATTTTTCAAACAGGCTTATGAGTAAGACAATTGTAAACAATCGGAAAGCGCGGCATGAATATGAGATCGTTAATACGATTGAAACAGGAATTGTCCTGGTTGGCACTGAGGTAAAATCCCTGCGGGATGGCAAAGCTAATATGACTGACGCGTATGCCCGAATGGTTAAAAATGAGCTATGGCTGATAAATCTGCATATTTCGCAATACACTAAGTCAACCGTTGTAAATCATGATCCATTGCGCGACCGAAAGTTGCTCGTATCAAAAATGGAGCTAAAAAAACTGCGCCGCCAAATCGACGAAAAAGGCGTTACTCTTGTGCCGTTGACACTTTACTTTAAAGGGCATCTTGTAAAAGTTGACCTGGCATTGGCCCGTGGTAAGAAAAAATATGATAAACGTGCTTCCATAGCAGAACGCGATATGAAACGGGATCAGGATCGACAAAGTAAAATTAGATATTAACCTTGATGCTGGACACTAGATACTGGATACTGGAAATGACACTAGTTTGTAAGCAAAGTGGGTTTTCCGTTTTATTATTTATGCTCTAGCTTCAAATGATGAAACTATCGATCATCTTGAAACTATTTTTGAAACAGGCTCTTTAAACGATGAAAAATTGTATAAAAGTTTACATGAAGGACTTGAGATATTAGGAAAAAAACTAAATAAATTTTTAAGTTCAGTAACGGTACAACACAATCAATAAATTATCCAGTATCAAGAATCCAGTATCAAGAATCCAGTATCCAATATCAAAAACAAACCGGAGTTTAAATGAAATTTCCATCTTTAAATGAACAAATGGATCTCATCAAACGGGGAACAATTGAAGTGCTGCCCGAAGATGAAATGGTAAAAAAAATTGAGCGCTCCATAAAAAAAGAAAAGCCATTAATTATTAAACAGGGATTTGATCCAACCGCTCCGGATATCCATTTGGGACACACAGTTGGTATCCGCAAACTTAAACATTTTCAGGATTTAGGCCACCAGGTCGTTGTAATTATTGGTGATTATACGGCCATGGTTGGAGATCCCAGTGACAAAAAAAGTACACGTCCACGATTGTCTCATGAACAAGTGATGGCCCATGCGAAAACCTATCAGGATCAGTTTTTTAAAATATTGGATGAGGACAAAACACAGGTTCGTTTTAATGGTGACTGGTTTAAGGAAATGAGCTTTGAGCAGGTTATGAACCTGGCAGGGAAATTTACTGTTGCGCGCATGCTTGAACGCGATGATTTCTCAAAACGTTATGCCGGACAGCAGCCGATCAGTATTCATGAATTTTTCTATCCATTAATGCAGGGCTATGATTCGGTTGTGATAAAATCGGATGTAGAGCTAGGCGCAACTGAGCAAAAGTTTAACCTGGTAATTGGGCGCAGCATTCAAAAAGAATATGAACAGGAACCCCAATGCATTTTAACTCTTCCGGTTTTGGAAGGGCTGGACGGCAAACAGCGTATGAGCAAATCCACGGGCAATTATATTGGCATTGATGAGCCAGGTAATGAAATTTACGGCAAAACAATGTCCATTCCTGATGAGATGATTTACCGCTATTTTGAACTAATCACAGATGTTGATGCGGAAGAGTTGGTAAACATTAAAAATCAGCTGGACACCGCTTCTGTAAACCCGCGTGATTTGAAAAAATATTTGGGCCGGACACTTGTGCGCATGTATCATGGTGAAGGACAGGTTGATGCCGCCGAAAAAGCTTTTGAAAACCTGTTTGTTAAAAAAGATGTGCCGGATGAAATGCCCGAAATGAAAATGGATGAACCGGAGATGCGTATTGTTGATTTAATGGTTTTTACAAAGACGGCTGAGTCAAAAGGCGCAGCGAGACGTTTGGTTCAGGGCGGGGCAGTTTCTATTGACGGTGAAAAGATAAATGATCCTTTTCAGATTATTACAAATGATTCTGAAAAAGTTTTAAAGGTTGGAAAACGAAAATTTGTACGGATTCTAAAAGCCTAATGCGGAGCAAGAATAATGACGAAAACGATTCTGATTTTTTTGGCTGTGGCAACGATATCTTTTGGACAGATTGAACAAGGCACTTACCAGCTTGGCGGTGGATTTGGCTTTCAGACGGGGAGTACAGGCAAGGGTGATAGTAAAACTGATATTACAGAATGGCACATCAGTCCTCAGGCGTCATTTTTTTTAATAGACAATTTTTCAGTTGGATTAGAATTAGCCTACCGCTCTTCATCATCTTCATCATCAATATCGAAAGAGGAAATGGATCGTGATTTGCTTTATTTTGGCCCGATCATTCAATTTTTCTTTCCAGTGAATGAAAATGTTTTCTCATTTTTAAAAGCCAGCTATTCTCACTCAATAAGTGATCTTTCTTCTAAAAGAGAGTTGCTTTATTTTGACCCAACTATTGGCGAACCAGGTTATACTCTTTCTCAAACAAAAAGCTCACTAAGCTCAGATAGGTATGTAATTGGTGGTGGATTGGCGATGTTTATGAATGAGTTTGTTTCAATTGAACCTCAGGTTGTTTTTGAAATGGACAGATTTGTAACAAAATCCGAACTTAAATCAGTCATAGGAAGTGAAACACATAAAATTCGTTTTTCTAATGAAAGCAATTTTCTGATTTTTTCGGTAGGAGTTAATTATTACATCAGGAAAGAAATATTTTGATTATTGATTTTTCAAAACCTGTATTCAAATCCTATTGTTGCAAGAAATATTGATTCTTTAAAATCATCAGAAAACATTAAATTTGCGACAGGCATAATTCGCCATTTGTCTCCAATGGAAGTACCAATAAATATTTCAGAAATTGTTCCAATAGTTTCGCCCTTCTTACTACCCAGAAAACCATCATCATTTTCAATATCTGCAATAATTAGTTTTGCCCCGCCGAAAATGCGCTCATTTCCTAAAAGTATTGCCGGCGAATAGCCAATCGTAGAGCCAAAATCGCCACTGGAATGTGAAAGCCCAAAATCTAATGAAACATAAAATGAGGAGTCGATAGTCAAGGCCTGATATTTTATATCCATTCCGATCACGCCCAATGCAAAAGGAATACCTGTAACTTTTGCTCCCATATCAATATCCTGAAACGCAGCCCAACGCAAATAAAGCTCCGGTATTGGTACCAGCTCATCCTGGTCGATGGGAGAAGTAATTCCAAGCCCAAAGGTTTTTTCATCATTTTCTAAAACTTTTGGAGTTTGCAATGTACTAAAGCTAACACAGGCAGTTGAAGATAGGGTCAACAAAATCGATAAAAGCAGTTTGGATAGGTGCTTCATAGTTAACTCCAAAATAAGGTTTATTAAAATTTAAAACAAATAACGCACTGCAATTGCGATGCTAAATTCAAAATCTGTTGCCGGGATTAAATCCAAAGCAGGGGCAATTTCGATAAACATATCAAAAGGTGTTTCTCTAAACTCATACATCAGCCCAAATGGAACACGAACACCAAGTTCTGAATCTTTTGTTTTTAGATGGCCGCCGATACCCATTGTTGGAGTTAATGAAAAATCCCTGTTAATGTAAATTGGAGTGAACCGTTTAAAAATATAATCAATATGAATCTGAAGATTGGTTTCATTTTTAAAAGACCAGCTTAAACCGCCATTAAAATGTGTTGCGCCTGAATCAAGAAATTTAAAACTTAAACCAGTTGGATTACCAAGGATAATTCCAACTCCTGAGGTTTCATTTCCTGTTTTTGCGCTAAGAGATGAACCAAGAATAATAAAAATAAATAAGCAAGTAAGAATGGTTTTATAATTAACTTTCATTTTCTTCAAACTTTTTTAGTTGTTTCTGAATCCAACGTACGGAAACACCAAGTGATTCTGCCGTATGTGTGCGATTACCGTTAAATTTATCCAATCGTTTTAACAGGATTTGTTTTTCCAGTTCACGCAAGGTTCCGCCATACTCATCAAACTTTTTATCTTCATCCTCAATCACAATATGTTCATTATAGATTTTATCGGAATCACATAAAATAAGTGCCCGTTGAATTGTGTTTTCCAGTTGGCGTACATTTCCAGGCCAGTTGTATGATTCGAGTGTTTTTAAAGCCTCAGTAGAAAGCGTGATGTTACTTTTGCTATGCTTTTGGATAAAGAATCTGGCAAGTAATGCAATATCGCCCGATCTTTCTCTCAGGGATGGTATTTTAATAGGAAAAACATTAAGCCTGTAAAAAAGATCTTCGCGGAAGTGCCCGGTTTTGGAAAGTTCTTTTAAGTTTTTGTTGGTGGCAGCAATCAAACGTACATCCACTTTTTTAAACTCAGTTGCACCTAACCGTATTATCTCCTGATTTTCAATAACCCGTAATAGTTTTGCTTGTAAGGCCATGGAGATGTCGGCAATTTCATCAAGAAAAAAGGTGCCGTTATCTGCTACTTCAAACAGCCCTTTTTTATCTGTAGTTGCCCCGGTGAACGCACCTTTTTTATAACCAAATAATTCGCTTTCCAAAAGCGTATCCGGGATAGAACCACAAAACTGGGCAATATAAGATTGATCCTTGCGTTGGCTTAAAGTATGGATGGCCCGTGCGGCCAAGTCTTTTCCTGTACCACTTTCCCCGGTTATTAAAACTGTAGCATTGGTTTGGGCAACACGATGAATCATTGCGGAAAACTTTTTCATTGCCGCACTTTCACCAATCATTTGAGGAATGTTTTGATAAGCTTCAAGTTGGTTGCGCAGTTGCAGGTTTTCGGTTTGCAACTTTTCCAGGTGCTCAATCCTGTTTAGTCCAAGTGAAATAAGGCTGGAAAAAAAATGCAGGAATTCCATATTTTCATCTGTAAATTCCTGGCGGTTCTTTATACTGTCAACAAGAATAACACCCCAAATGGCTTCACCATAAAAAACAGGTACGCCTATAATGGATTTAATTTGTTGAATCTGTATGCTCTCAAATTGTGAAATGTGTGGATCATTTTGAACATCATGATATAGGCAGGCTTCTCTTTTGGAAATAACTTCCTGCAAAACCCCGGATGAAAAGTGGCTGACATCTTTCATTTGCTCTTTAAGAACATTTTGTGCAGCTATTACCTGGAAATCATTTGATTTGTCCAGATAACGCACAAATAACCCACGCTCTGCGTTTATACCGGATACGACAAGATCAAGCGCCTCTTCGATGAGCCGTTCATGCATTTCTGGTGCATTTAATAAACGGGTAACCTGATACAATACATTATACTGTTCTGTAGTTAGTTCGCGGAGAGATTTTAATGAGGAAGTAAAGTTGATTTTATCGGGCATAAAAGCGTTTCTGTTTAGAAGCAGAGCGGTTCTCGAATTCGTCTATTACCCAGACAACCCAATAATATTGATTCTCTTCAAGTATTGTTTCCAGAGTTATTGATGTAATTGTAGATGCGATATTGGTTAACCGATAAGCAACCCGAGGGTTGGGTTCATCAAAATATATTTCTACCATAAATTCAAAAGGGAAACCCGGATCAATGGGGTCCCAATTTAGCGTAGGTGTCACAGAAAGCGTGTCGCTTCCTTCAAGATTATCTAAAATAACTTCTTCTTTTATGATTCGTTTTACAACTTCTTTAGTAAGCAGAATTAAATTACCAAAATTGTCTTTGACACTAATTAAAAATTCTTGCCCAATTACAGCTTCAGCAGAATTAATATTTAATTCACCCATTGTCAGGCTTTTTTCAAAAACCTTTTCTTCTAAGTTATAACCTAAAAAAGTTTTTACTCCCATTGATTTGCTGTTTATCAAAACACTGTCAATATCATTATCCGGATCGAAAACATCTACTTTGAAATTTAAACTAATATCCTGGCGATCAGGGTAACCATTTTCAATACTGCTGTAAAATATGACTGTATTTAAAATTGGAATAGCATTAAGATATTGTTCTATTCCAGGTTTAATTTCATTCCAGTCAACATACAGAGAGTCGTTAAAATAATGTTCGGATTCAAATACCAGCCAACCATTTTCTTTTTTTACATCATCAAAGTTAAAATTGCCTTTGTCATCAGAGAAAACGTAGCGGTTATTATTCCAAATTACTTTAGCATTTTGAATTGGTTGATGAGGTACACGATAGGTAAGTACTCGTCCATTAAGGTTGGAGATTGAACTATTCGAATTTTCAGGGTCTAATGGGTTGTTACGGGGAGCATCCCCAAAGCAAGACCACATTACCACCGAGAATAACAAAATTGATTTTTTCAAAGGATGAAATATACTTTTCATATTTATCATATCGATCATCTAAAAATTATATTAAAAAATATATGTAATTCATTGTGATTTGGCAACTGGTAAAATTTTTAAAAATCCGGACATTCTTTTCATAAGTAATATTGAATGGAGAGTCTGTATTCTAAGACTATTTAAAGCAAGCATGTGAATTTTTCAAAACATGTTTGTAAGTTTTGCTTCGGGAAAAACCTGGTGTTAATTCGATTGGGAAATTGATGATCTCAAGGCAAGGGAGATAGGATTTTAACAAATCCGGTATGGCATGGATCTTAGTAGATGAAGGCTCTTGTTTTATAAACGATATAGAAAACCTGCAAATACAACCACTTACACAAGCGATGATTATATGGCTACAAACTTTGTCCAGTGGAATATACTCTTATAAAATGAAAGCACAGGATTTTGCTCAGACCAAAAAAATGTTATTGTTGAGATAAAAACTTATTGAAATTGCAGGATTATTTAAATAGCCAAAACAGTTAAAATTATTAGATTGTGCGGCTCAATGTTAAGCTGTGTCAGCACTAATTGATTTTGTTACAGCCAGGAATTCCGGGTTGTTTTTTATCCAATAAAAAGGCTTGTTATTTATGATCCCAAGATTCAAACAAATAGTCCTAATATTTCTATTCCTTTTTGCCACAAATATCTATCCTGAAAATAATAATAAAAAGAATGATCATGTAATTCATGGATATATTATTGATGCTGAAAGCAAGCACCCAATTTCATATGCCAATGTTCTTTTATTTTCTTCGGAAACGAAAAAACAAACCAGCGGCATTGCTACCAATGATGATGGTTATTTCGAATTAAACGGCATCGGGCCTGGTGTTTATTTTATGGAGATTCACTTCATCGGCTACAAAATAAAACAGGTGGAAGATATTGAAATCACAGAAGAAAACGATCTCTTCGATATGGGAGAAATAATAATCCAGCCCGATTTATTGAGCACGGATAATATTGAAGTTTTGGGGCAGCGCTCGCCAATCACATATCAAATCGATAAAAAAATAATTAATGTTGATGAACAAATTACTGCAACATCCGGGACTGCTGTTGAAATTCTGGAGAATGTTCCATCGGTTACCGTGGATATTGAAGGCAATGTAAGCCTGCGCGGCAGTAGTAATTTTACGGTCTTAATCGATGGCAGGCCAACCATTCTGGAAGCGAATGATATCCTGCAGCAGATATCGGCCGCCTCAATTGATAATATTGAGATTATTACAAATCCATCGGCAAAATTTAATCCAGAAGGAACCACGGGCATTATAAATCTTGTAATGAAAAAAAATAAACAGTTGGGGTTTCATGGTTTGGTTGAGGGCAACGGCGGGTACAGAAACCGCTATGGAGGCCAGGCAATTCTTAATTATAAATCGGGAAAGTATCAGCTTACAATGGATGCCGGATATGGCCAGCGGGCGCGTTATGGTGATGAAAGGGAAGAGAATATCACTACGCAGGAAAATGTATCGTCTTTTCGAAACTCCGAAGGTACATCCGACCGTGAAGGAGACCGTTTCCGGGTACGTGGTGAGCTTGGCATTCAACTAAGTCCTGCGGATTTTTTATCCTTTGGCGGAAATTTTCAGGACCGTGAACGAAGACGAATAGCCAATATAAATTTTTCAGAATGGACTGATCTCGCACCAGAGAAAATCAATACGGCCAGCAATACATTCAGAAGCCGCGGTGGAGATGAATATTCAGTCTATGCTAGTTATGATCATAAATTTAATGAATCCGGTCATTTAATCCGGGCCGAAGCCCAGTATGAATCAGGTGACAGCAAAGAGTCGACAAATACGGAATTGCTGGATAATAATTTTGCAATTGTCAACGGCATCAAAACTACCGAAGATGGTCCGGACGAAGAATTTCAGGCGAAGCTCGATTATACCCTGCCTTTGAACAAGGATACCAAATTTGAAGCCGGGTACCAGAATGAACTTGATCTGTCCGATGAGCTTACCGGGTATTCAACCTACAATCCGACAAGCGGCCGTTACGAGCTGCACGATGAATTCAGCAATCATGTAAAATCTCAGCGTAACGAGCATGCCCTTTATTCTCTTTTTGCTTCCAAGATTGGACAGCTCGGCTATCAATTCGGGTTCAGGGCAGAATACACAGACCGAAAGATCGAGCTTGTTGAAACGACTAATACATTTACTTTAAACCGCTGGGATTATTTTCCATCGATTCACTCATCCTATAAATTTGCAAATGGGCATCAGGTAATGGCCAGTTACACCAGGCGAATCGATCGTCCCAGAGGCTGGTACCTTGAACCTTTTGAAACCTGGTTTGATGCTTTTAATGTGCGCGTTGGAAATCCTGATATTATACCCGAATATATAGATTCTTATGAAGCTGGTTATCAGGCGGCGCTTGGAAAAACTGTTTTATCCACGGAATTTTACTACCGCATAAATCATAATAAAATAGAACGCCTGCGCTCTGTTTATGATGAAACTGTAACTTTGCATACAACCGAAAATGTTGGCACAGATTATTCATCCGGGACAGAACTGATGGTCAACTTTGATCCTGTTAAGGATTGGAATGTAAATTTATTGGGTAACCTGTATAATTACCGCATCGAAGGTGCTATTTTTGAAGAAGCATTTTCCAGGGAAAGTTTTAATTGGAATGTACGATTTAATAATCGCTTCAAATTGTGGGAATCTGCCCAACTGCAATTAAATATGAATTACAACAGTGCATCGGTTTCATCTCAAAGCGAGAGAGAGGGATTCTTTTATACACACCTTGCTCTAAAACAGGAGTTCTTTAACAAAACGCTTTCTGCCACACTGCAAATAAGAGATATGTTTGGTACGGCAAATTACGAACATACTTCCAAAGGAACGGATTTTTATACCTATCGATTGTATGAACGGGAATTTCCTGAGATTACTTTAAATGTGCGCTATTTTATAAACCGCCAGCAAAATAAAAAAGACAGAAACAGAGGCGGCGGAGATGGAGAAGATTTTAATGGCGGAGAAGAGTTCTAAGAAGACCTGTTTGGTGTGCTAAAAACATTCCAACCTTTATCATTCTCCTTTGTTTGTGCAAGACTACAAGAGAATGTGGGTTCATTGTTTCCAAATTTTGTTTAAAACATAAAGACCTCATTTAAGTTTGTAAGATATAGACAGGTTAAAATTTAACAAGTTGTAATATTTTCTGCTTCTCTCAAAAGAATCTCTTATAAAACGTTGAGTAATACCCGCTGAAAACCCAATATTGAAGTTTTCTGTAATTTTATATATATGGTAATATGTTTCACTGATTTGAAAATTCTCAGTATTCGCAATGCAACTACTTAACCTTCCCCAACCTAACCATTGGTAAGAAAAAGAAATATTTATATTACTTTGATAGTGCTTGTTATCCGCTAAGCCAATGGCAATAATGTTCTGAAAATAGTCCCCAACAATACTTGATCCAATATTGAAACGGGTAACAAAAGGTTTGTTTCCAATTGTAAAAAGGTGCATAGTAAAGCCTAAATCAAAAACTAAATAACCCAGCCCTATATTAAAACTATAGCTTGAGTCGTAATTAGCAGTATATCTAATATGTGAAAGGGTTTCCATATCAGGGATAGAGTACTCCAAATAACTATGATCATCAAGATAAGCCGATTGTGAAACGGTTAAGGCATTAACCAAACATTGCTTATTTTGGCCAAAAGAAAAAGTGGCCGTAAAAAGGATGGAAACTATTATAAGCCAATATATTTTTCGATTTGCCATATTATCCTCTGGTCAGTTTCTGCTGGTTTATGGGCATGGTCCAGCAATCCTTCAATTATGTGCAATAAAACATACATAAGTTACAAAGTTAAACTGTAAAAGAAATAGTGGATTTATGTTTTTCAGGTTATTATTGCGGAGCTATGATTTGAGGTAAAAAAAGTGCCTCCAAAAAAATTGAAGACACTTTGAAAATTATCATAATATTTATTATTGCGCTTCCAGCCAACGCTCGGCATCAATGGCCGCCATACAACCGGAGCCGGCAGCAGTAATGGCCTGGCGATACGTATGGTCTTGCACATCACCACAGGCAAAAACACCATCAATACTTGTGTAGGTAGAATCAGGTTTGGTGATCAAATAGCCTGTTTCATCCTGATCCAGCATTTCAAAAATTTGGGTGTTTGGCACGTGGCCAATCGCCATAAAAACACCATCAATTTTCATTTCATTAACTTCGCCGTTTTTGGTGTTTTTAACTTTTACACCGGTTACATTTTCTTCGCCAACAATTTCATCAATCGTGCTGTTTAACAGAAATTCAATCTTAGGATTTGCCTTGGCTTTGGTAACCATAATTTTTGATGCTCGAAATTCTTCCCGTCTGTGCATCAAGTAAACTTTGCTTGCAAATTTGGTTAAAAATGTTGCTTCTTCCATGGCCGAATCGCCACCACCAACTACAATAATTTCCTTATCTCGGAAGAAAAAACCATCACATGTTGCGCAGGCAGAAACGCCACGGCCCATTAATCGTGTTTCGGATTCCAGGCCCAAAAGTTTTGCCGAAGCTCCCGTTGAAATGATTACAGAATCGGCGGTGTAAGTTTCCTGTTCGCCATAAACCGTAAATGGCCGTTTGGAAAAATCTACTTTTTCTGCGCGTTCAAATTTTGTTGTAGCTCCAAAATTTTGTGCTTGTTTGCGCATATCTTCCATAAGTTGCGGGCCCATAATTCCGGTTGGGAAGCCTGGATAGTTTTCTACATCGGTAGTAATTGTCAACTGTCCGCCAGGTTGGTGGCCTTCTAAAACGAGTGGTTTCAAATCAGCGCGTGCCGCGTAAATGGCCGCAGTAAGTCCTGCCGGTCCTGAGCCAAGAACAAGTACTTCATAATGATTGTTGGACATTTTATACTCCTCTTTTTTTCCCTTTTCGGGATTTGATTTTTTCTTTTTTCTGTTTCTGTAGATGAGAAATTGTTTTGCCGGTTACAACGAAAACAATAATAAAAGTATCACAAAAGTATTTTGGTGTGAAATAAAAATATTATGGAAATTGTCTCATCAGCCTTTTATCTTCAAGCGGTCAAAATAACCAATCTTTAAGGATTATTATGCACGCCTCTAAGTTAATCATTTTATTTTTAATTATTTCATTTTTTTACGCTTGCTCAGAGAAAAAAGAGAAAATTTATCGACCAGTATCTGTAGTTAACCATCCCGTTTGGAGTATTAATAAAACAATTTATGAAGTTAATATCCGTCAGTATACTCCGGAAGGAACTTTTAAAGCGTTTCAAAAACATTTACCTGCGCTTAAGGATTTGGGTGTAGGCATCATCTGGCTTATGCCAATCCATCCAATCGGTAAGGAAAAAAGAAAAGGAAGTTTAGGCAGTTACTATTCTGTTCGGGATTTTATGGCCATTAACCCGGATTTTGGAAGCAAGGAAGAGTTTGCAGATTTGGTAAAAGCAATCCATGAAGCCGGGATGTTTGTGATTATTGACTGGGTTGCCAACCACAGCGCCTGGGATAATCCGTTGACAAAATCCAATCCCGAATTTTATACAAAAGATAAAAATGGAAACTTTGCTTTACCAGATCCGAATTGGACGGATGTGATTGACTTTAATTATGATAATCTTGATATGCGCAATTATATGCTAAAGGCAATGAAATATTGGGTTACTGAGTTCGATATCGATGGCTACCGTTGTGATATGGCGGATTTGGTTCCAACGGATTTTTGGGACCAGACGCGGCGAGATTTAGATGCTATAAAACAGGTGTTTATGCTGGCAGAATCAGAGACTGCCTTTCTACACAACCGTGCTTTTGACATGACGTATGATTGGAAAATGTTTCACACATTAAACAAGATTGCCAAAGGTAAAAGCAATTCAACTCAAATAGATTCCGTCCTTCTTGCTTCGGAAAGATTATTCCCAAAGTCCGCTTTTCGGATGCGTTTTACAACCAACCACGATGAGAATTCGTGGAACGGTACAGTAGCCAAGCGGCTGGGAGATGCTGCAAAAGTAAGTGCCGTTTTAACAGCTACACTTCCGGGTAAACCACTTTTATACAGCGGCCAGGAAGCCGGTTTGGACAGACCGCTAAAGTTTTTTGATAAGGACCAGATAGACTGGAAGGAGAGTACATTCCGGGAGTTTTATAGCAGGCTGTTTAATCTGTACCAGAATAATCCGGCTTTGCATCTGGGAAATATGGTTAAAATTGATGCTGAGGATGATAAGGATGTTTTTGCTTTTGCCCGGATTGCCGATCCGCATAAAGTAGTTGTGGTTTTAAATTTTTCCGATCAGCAAAAGGAGATAGAGTTAGATTCCGGTTTATTGGGTGGCTCTTATAAAGAATTGTTTAGTGGCGTAAATGTTGTTTTCGAAAACAGTGAAGATTTTGAGCTGGAACCCTGGGCCTACCGTGTTTTTGTTGGGGAACAAGTTGTTGCAAAAAATTGACAGGCAAACCTTTACCACGGATAAATACGGATTTCCAAAACTTGTGTCATCCTGAGCGAACAAAGTGGAGTGAAGGATCTCATTATAAAAGATTCTTCGCTTCGTTGCACTCCGTTCTGAATGACAAATAAATGCTTGCCACGGATTACACAGATTTTCACGGATTTAAAAAAACTTTTATGTTTTTAATCAGCGCTAATCCGTGTGAATCAGTGGATAAAAGGGATATTAAAACTACTTTGCTTTGCTGACCCATGGATTATCCTTAATACTAAATCGCCTTAAGAGTTTTGCATCTTCCTCGGCATAAGCCACGCCTACTCTTGGCCGCGAAATGATTTCACCTTCATGAATTTTTAAGCCGTGGTCTTCAACCCAGATATTTCCATTCATTACATTTTGTGCATTGTGTATTGTAGAGATGCCTAAAGCCTGGGTTAACAATCCCGGTCCGGCAGATAAATTATATTTCGCCCTTTCCATTTTTCGCCGCTCCAGCATTTTATTAATCCCATCAACTGGTTCAATCGCACGGATCAGAACAGCATGGGGAATATCGTTTTTATTGGTTACAATATTAAACAGCGAATAAATGCCATAAATAAGATAAACATAAACTGTCCCGGCCGGGCCATACATAATTTCGGTTCGTTTTGTGCGCCGGCCACTATAAGCATGAGACGCTTTATCAGTAACTCCGGCGTAAGATTCTGTTTCAACAATCTTCCCTGATGTTAGCTGACCATCAAAATTTGTTACCAATATTTTGCCCAGTAATTCTTTGGCAATTTGGTCAACATCTTCCCTTTGAAAAAAAGCCTGTTTTAATTTCAAATTATAATCCTGGTATTGTGAATGAATAAATTTAAATAATAATCAGGTTGTAAAAAAAAAATCAAACCTGTATATTCCATTCATCAAAATTAATTAACAAATTTTAGCAACGGGAAGCGCGGTGTAAATCCGCCACTGCCCCGCAACTGTAATAGCAGACGAAAACCCAAACACGCCACTAACCCGATGAGACTCGGGACGGGAAGGCGGGTGAGTAGGATGAAGCTTAAGTCAGGAGACCGGCTGAGATTTTTAATCCACAAAATGTTCTCGAG
Source organism: Calditrichota bacterium (assembly GCA_013112635.1). Taxonomy (NCBI): domain Bacteria; kingdom Pseudomonadati; phylum Calditrichota; species Calditrichota bacterium. The sequence continues at coordinate 110,382 of JABFGF010000005.1, forward strand.
GGCAGAACCGGATGACCTTTCTTTACACTTCATTTCAAAGTCAAACATCCTTTTTTCATAGAATATCTTTTCCGCCAGAGCGCCCCTTTTGTGGCTTCATCATTCACCTGTTTAAAGGATTATTCTAATGGAAAAACCATCCGGCAACTATTCTCAACTTGTTCAATTATTATTTCTGTTTTTACTGTCATCAAATTTATTTAGCCAAACAAACGATTCACTTGAAGTTTTTAAGTATGACTCAACAATTGTTATCAGCGCCACACGCACAGAGAAAAAAGCATCGGATGTAAGCCGAAGCCTTTCAATTATTACCAAAGAGGTAATTGACAATTCGGTCTATCTTTCACCGGCAGAAATTCTTGCTCAAAAAGAGGGCATTTCCATAATTGGCAATGGTCAAAACCCGGGAGCGGCACAGAATATTTTTATGCGCGGAGTTAATTCAAATAGCACTGCGGTGATGATTGATGGTGTGCGTATCACTGATCCATCTTCTATTGAAAATAGTATCAATTTTTCTGAAATGTCCCTGATGAATATTGAACGAATCGAAGTAATCAGAGGTGCGCATTCTACACTTTATGGTTCATCGGCAATCGGGGGTGTAATAAACTTCATCAGTGAGAAAAACCGAGCAACGGGATTTAATGTTGATTTTTCAACCCAGGCCGGAGTCTTTGGTAATAACTCTTCGCTTTTCAATCAAAACCTCTTTTTAAACTATACTTTCAAAAATGGATTTTATTTGAATGGTGAGTTGTTCAATTCAAAAATCAATGGCCAGAACGCAACAATAAACAATGTGCCGGATAGCTTGAAATTCAGAAATTCTGAGAAAGACAATTTCGAAAAATTGGAGAGTTCTGCCAAAATAGGATTTATTAATAATTATTGGGATGCTTTTATTTCCTACAAAAACACAGATCAAAAAACGGATATTGATGATGGTGCTTTTGCGGATGATGACAACTATATTCTGGATTTTGAACGTGCACTGCTTAGCTATAATGCTACCTATAAAATCAATGATTATTTAAAGGTTAGTTTTCTAGGTGGCTATTCCGACATGAACAGAAAAGCAATTGATGATTCCTCATTAATTGATAATTTGGGTAATTATGACCAGACATATGTAAGCGCAATTTTTGATGGAAGTACGTCAAATAATGAATTCCACATTAAGTATAAAGAAGATAATTTGGGCATACTTTTGGGGGCCGGGCTCAGTAAAGAAACAATGACCTCAAACAATTACATCTATTCGAATAGTGTTTGGGGAGTTTATGAAGCACGCAGCAGTTTGGATAGTTTGGATTTAGAAACCGAAACACAAAGCCTGTTTACACATTTTGATATAAATGGTGCACTTTTAAATGAGTCAATGCAAGCTTTCAACCTTGCCTTTGGTGGCAGATACCTCGATCATTCAACTTTTGGCAAAGCTTTTACTTTTGAAGTAAATCCATCCTACAAATTTGAAAACGCACTTCTTTATGGATCGGTTGCAACCGGTTATAACGCACCATCACTGTATCGCCTCTACACACCAGATGCAAATTTTTCATCGGGAATAACCCGCGGAAATGCAAATCTCAAACCTGAAAAATCATTCTCTCAAGAATTGGGATTTAAATACAATTTTAATGAGAATCACAGTTTTTTTGCAGCCTTGTTTAATAATGAAATTAGTGATATTCATGAGTATGTTTATTTATGGAATGGCGCCACAGCGATTGATTCATTAACCTTTTTTGATGATCGTGGAGATACTTATATTAACGCTGGAACGATGACAACTATGGGTGTTGAATTTGGTTTTATATCCAAAATTTTTGATAATGTTTTTATTAGTGGAAATGCCAGTTTGCTTTCCGGGAAACAAAAATATTCAATAAATGATGCCGATGTAGAGCAAGTTCAGGGACATCATGTTCAGGTTTATAATAACGGATCTTTTATAACAAAAGATATTGAAATTGATGGATTGACCAGGAGATCAACTACAGCAAATCTTTCCATAACTTTTAAGCCACAGAGCAATTTAATTTTTAACACACAAATCCGCCATGTGGGCAAACGGGATGATGTGTTTTACAATACAACAATTGGTCCTTATGGTTCGTTGGACAAAATTGCTGTGTCAGATTATACAATCATAGACATAAGTACCAGCTATAGATTTATAAGCCAACTAAAAATGAATGTTCGTATTGAGAATATACTGAATAAAAAATATTCAGAAATAAGAGGGTATTCAACACGAGGCAGAGGTTTATACCTTGGTTTAAATTATTCTCTGTAAATTAAGGAAATATTTTTTTGAAAAATTTGTTCTATTTAGCAATACTAACGTTCCTGTTTTCATGTGCGGGTAAAGCTCCAAGTGGGGAAACACAACGAATTATATCCCTGGCGCCAAATATTACAGAGATTTTATTTTCGTTAGGCGTACAGGGCCAAATTGTTGGTGTTTCAGATTATTGTAATTTTCCTGTTGGGGCAAAGGAAAAAGAGAGCATTGGAGGGCTTTTTAATCCAAATCTTGAAAAAATTACAGCTTTAAAACCCGATTTAATCCTGGCCACAGAGTCCTATAAAAACCTTGCTGAGAAGCTTGGAAAAGATCGATTTAGAATAGTCCTTTTGCCTGAGAAAACGGTTGATGATATCTATCTTACTATCGACTCAATCGGTGTGCTAACCGGGACAAGTTTGAAAGCCAAAAAGATGGTCTCAGATATCAGGGATTCATTGGATTTTTATAGATCTAAATCCATGGACATAACACCGGAAGCCATACTTGTTTTGGGGCGTGATGCAGGGACAACCCGTAATATAGGGATAAGTGGTCCTGGTGCATTTATAAATGAACTTTGGGTTTGGACAGGAGGGAGAAATTCCTTCCCCGATTTAGACTCACCTTTTGTACAGATTAACCGGGAAGATTTGTTGCATGCTGACCCAGAAATAATAATTGAGTTTAAGTCCAATAAAAACTGGGGTTTATCCGAGGTTGAACTGAATAAGGAAGAGTGGGGCGATCTGCAAGTGCCTGCTGTAAAAAATAATACTATCTTTGTGATAACAGGCAATCACTTTTTAATACCCGGGCCAAGAATGTATTTGTTAGCCAAAGAGTATCACAAAATTTTAGAGCAATATCATATCCGTATGTTGGAATAATTGCATGAAAAAATATGGAATGTCGGAATTATCCTTTAAAAATTGATTGGTGCAATATTTCTTTCCAAAATCAAATTTTATTTGTTGAAAAATCATCATGGATTGAGAAAAAAATAATTAAGTTTTTCCTTGAATTCTGTTTCTGAAAGTGGCATATTTTACTCCGTTCACACGACATAACAAATCAATAAAAACCGCACAATTTTATTGTTCCATTATAAAAGCAGTTAATTGATTAATATTTAAATATTTTATTGATGTCCCCTGCTTCGGCTAAAAACTATTAAAAAATGTAAAAGTATCTGTTTTGAAAGACTCGGATTTCAAGGATGGCAAAACGGATTAGGATTTAAACAGATCATTCGGGAGAGATTATGTTTACAAATATGTTCGCACATAAGGGCAAATATAAGGATTTGATTAGCCTTGAGAGTTTGAAACTCTACCAGGAATTGTATCAAATGCTGCGAAAAAAACAGGAAGAGGGCACGCTACCTGTTCATCCAACTAATGAGTACCTTGGGGATAATGAACTTGCCAAGAACATATATGAAAAAAAATACTATGTAAAAGATCTTGATAACAAGCTGATTGAAAAAAGGCCTGAAGATATTTTTACAAGGCTCGCTGCATTTGTCTCTGCAATAGAAAGTAATAAAGCTAAAGGTGAGGAGTGGGCTTCCACTTTTTACGAGGCTTTGTATGAAGGCCACTTTGTTGCTGGCGGCCGTGTGTTAGCTGGTGCTGGTGATCTTTTTCGTCTAAAAACCCTTGCTAATTGTTTTGTTTCCAAAATTGAAGAAGACAATATCGAATCTTTATATAATGCCGCTTATGAATGTGCGCGAACATATTCATTTGGTGGTGGTATTGGTGTTGACATCTCTCCGCTGCGTCCTAAAAATTCTGTTGTACATAATGCTGCCGATAGCTCGACCGGGGCAGTTTCCTTTATGGAGCTTTATTCTTTAACAACCGGTTTAATTGGTCAAAGTGGCCGCCGTGGTGCTTTAATGCTAACCATCGATGTAAAACATCCTGATATCACAGAATTTATTCGTGTTAAGAAAATTCCTAATTGGGTGACAGAGCAAATCATAGAGCAAGCACGTTGGAGCGGCAAGTTTGATGAACCACAGCTAAAAGAAATTGAACGCCAGGTTATGGAAAATACCCAGGTGCGTTTTGCAAACATCAGCATAAAAGTATCAGATGAATTTATGCAGGCTGTAGAAGAGCAGAAAAGCTATGGTACGGATAAAATCGTTGTCTACAAAAAGTACAATAAAAAACTGGTTACAAGCGCTTACCAGGATGCGGGACATCACTATTCAATTACTATTCCTTCCAAGGACATAAACGATTACGAGAAATTAAATGTTTTTCAAAACTTGAATTCATTAAATGATTTTCTATATAAAAATCATGAAAAAATGTTGAATGATGATGATTTAGCTGATGCGAAAAAACGCGATGTATTTGGCGATTTTGTCGTTCAACTTGATGACCAGCCTTATGATTTAGCCGTTCGTTACAGTGGTGACTTTTTACTCTATTTTGGAAGTGAGCCTTCCGGGGAAATTCGCCGCCTGATAAAGGCTCGCGAAGTGTGGGATGCGTTTGTTGAAGGAAATTACAAAACAGCAGAACCCGGTTTGATTTTCTGGAGCCACATGAGCAAGTATTCACCATCTAATTATGTGGACAGACCTATTTCCAGTACTAATCCATGTGCTGAAGTTCCGTTGGAAGATGGTGGGGCCTGTAACCTTGGATCTATAAATCTTTCACGTTTTGTTACACATGGTTTTACGCCGGCTGCAAAACTGAATATGAATAAAATTAAAGAGGTTACACAAACAGTTATTCGATTTTTAGATAATGTTGTTAGCTGGAACGAAAAACTTAATCCGCTTGGTAAACAAAGAAAAGCTGCCGCAGAAACCCGCAGGCTTGGGCTTGGTATTATGGGCACTGCTGATATGCTTAATCAGTTGGGCATAGCTTATGATTCTGATGAAGGTATTCAACTCGTTGAAAATGTAATGGGAACAATTGCGGATGCAGCTTATCAGGCATCGGCAAAGTTAGCCAAAGAAAAAGGCCAGTCTTCGATTTTTGATTATAACAAATATGCTGCCGGTCCATTTTTCCAGGAAGCGTTAAGTAAAGAAACTCAGGATCTGATAAAGGAAAATGGCCTGCGAAATATTGCACTCTTGGCCATTGCACCGACCGGATCAATCAGTAATATTGTTTTAAGTTTTAAAAATGGTAATAAAAACTACCTTGGTGTAAGTAGTGGCCTGGAACCAATTTTTGCTCTTTTTTATACACGCCGCTCAGAGTCATTTGGAAATAAGTTTTTTAAAGTTTTTCATTCTACGGTGCAGGCTTATATAGATATCAATGGCCTGAGTGACAAGGTAAAAGAGGCGCAAACGGAAGCAGAATTAACAGAATATTTGCCCGGATATTTTTTCCGTACAGCACACCATATTAGTGCACAGCAGCGTATAGATATTCAGGGCCGCTGTCAGAAATATGTTGATCATAGTATTTCGTCTACAGTTAATTTGGCGGAAACTATTGAGCCTGAAACTATTTCGGATATTTATTTGAGCGCCTGGAAAAAAGGGCTAAAAGGAATTACCATTTACCGGGATGGCAGCCGTTTTCCAATATTGAGTGTTGAATCACAAAAAACGGAATTTCAGGATGCCAAAGAGAAAACATTTGTGCTCAAGATGGGCGACCAGGAAGTAAGTGTTAAGGGTGATGATATTATTTCATTACCAAGTGGTGAATTGACAACCGTCTTTCACTATCTGACAACACAAAAAAAAGAAAACGAATTTACCAAAGTTAAAGCGTAGAGGGAGATATAAATGATCCGTATTGAAGAACAGCAATTTGAAATAGCTGAAGTTTCACAGGAAGAACCACTCGATCATTTGACTGAGCATGTTGTAGAACGCCCGGGTATTGTGGATGCAAAAGTTTATAAACTACGCAGCGGTTTTGTTAAATACAGCGTTTATATCACTTTGGGCTATATTGTCCAAAATGGCAAAAAACGGCCAATTGAGATTTTTATCAACAGCAAAGATCTTACAAAAAACGCTGAGTATGCTGTACTTACCAGGCTTATTTCAGCAATTTTCAGGAAGTCTTCAAATCCAAGTTTTATCCTTGAAGAGTTAAGCAGCATTCATGATCCAAACGGCGGTTATCACAGAAATGGACGTTTTGTTCATTCGTTTTATTCTGAAGTTGCCGATGTTATAGAACGTTTTTTCCTTGAGATTGGTGTAACTGAAAAAGAAACAAATCCTGTAGTTGCAGAAGCAGTTTCAATAAATGCCGCGCCTAAAAAAGAAGTTCTGGATATGACAAATACGAAATTTCAAATATGCCCGGATTGTAACGACCGTAGTGTAAAAATGGAAAATGGTTGTTTAACCTGTATAAACCCGGAATGCGGTTACAGTAAATGCGATAAATAAAAATATCAAAAATGTAAGAATTTTTTAAGCCCCAATTGGGGCTTTTTTTTTAGCTTATTTGAATACAAATAAAGTATCCGATGAGTTGGTAATTTATGTTAAAGATAAATCAGCTGGATTTTTCTTATTCAGAAGCATCTTTTATAGAATCCCTTTCCCTCTTAATATCTGATGGTAGTTACGTAGGCATTATTGGGCCAAATGGTTCCGGGAAATCCACTTTAATTAAATTGATGGCTGGCATATTAAAACCAGTTAATGGATCAATACTGATTAACGATCAGAAAACTACAAAATTGGATCGAAAACATTTTGCCCGAACACTGGCCTATGTGCCACAAAACGTGGACATGTCTTTTAATTTTGCAGTGCAAGATGTAGTTGCTATGGGGCGTTTCCCGCATGAAGAAAACCTTTTTACCAAGGATGAAGATTCAAAAAAACTTGTTGATCAAGCATTGGCCATAACAGGATTGATTCCCCTGAAAAATAGAAATTTTAGCGAATTAAGCGGTGGAGAAAAACAGCGAACTATAATTGCCAGCGCATTGGTTCAACAAACAAATCTATTACTTTTAGACGAACCTACATCCGCACTTGATCTAAAACATCAACAAGAAATTTACAGGTTGTTAAAACAATTAGGAGAAGATGAAGGGAAAACAGTCGTTACAGTCACACATGATATCAATTTGGCAGCTCAGTATTGTGACAGGTTAATATTGCTTAATAATGGCAAAATAGTCAGGGATGGCACACCTGAAGAAGTGTTAAAATTTCCAATTATTGAAGAGGTTTACGGAGTAAAAGTCTATATTGATATTAATCCATTTACAAAGTCTATATATATCCTGCCTTACGATTACGACAAAAATGGTTCTTGAATTTATATTTTTGTTTCCAAACCTAAAGGGAAACCGGCAAATGTAATACCAAATTGGAAACTGTCTAACTCACCTGCCCCTACAAAAATACCAGGCGAAAAGTTTTTATATTTTAAAAAACCAGGGTAAATGTTTAAGCGGGCATTGTAATAAATGGGGCCGGTAACTATTAAAGAATAAAGTAAAGAATGTTTATAATCATAAAACACACCTAAGGCACCATCAATTGTTTCTGGCGCAACATAGCGTGTCCAAAATCCTGATCTGATTTTATGTTTTTCAATTAATCTATTTACAATCCCGCCGGCACCGAATGATAAATTATAGCCATCTTCCAAAGCAGAAGTAACACCAAAAATACCAGAAGTTCCCCAATAAAAAAACAACGAATAGTTCGCAGTTAGGCGGTAATTTAAAACATACTGTTCGCCTGTGTTTTCAAGATGGTTGTTTAGTGGATTATAAACAGGTTGAAGGGACCAATCATATAAAGGAAGAGTTTTAGAAAAAAAGGTTTTTGCCCAATTAGTGTTAAAAAGCAGAATTCCAAGCGGATTGAAAATCAACATATCAGCTATTGGGTCAACATTAATATGCCTGTTATTACCATTCTCAATAACTTCGTTTAAATATGCGTAAGTCATAGAGGTTAAAAATGCGTATGTTTTTGGGTAAGAATAATTATGATAATCGAACCACTCGCTCAAACGAACATATTTCATTCCATGTCCAATCATATGGTTGCCATAATTGGGGAAATATTGAAAATCTTCAGATTTGCTGCTCACCGGGAAAACCTCGCTTGTTAGAAACCGGCGCCAACCAAACCTGTTTATATTTTTCAGAGGATGTGAGAGATTTTGGAAAACATTTTCAATACCTATTTTGTAATGTTGGTTTGAAATGTTTTTTGAACTTTTCCCATTTCTGAGAATATCAAACCCTCCATTCAGAATAACAGATAAAGGATTAAATGTGGTTTCAGAACCGATCTTAATATCCGGGTGATAAAAATAATAATTCTTATCCTGGCCAAAGCTGTTGGAAAAAAAATGGAAAATTACTAGAACAATTAAGTAACTTTTAGTTTTTCGAATATAGGTTGAGTATCTTATGGGCATAGTTATTAGGATTATTAATACAATTGAAAATGTTATAAATTCTCAATGGTTTAAGCTGGTTTTGTAAAATAAAACAAATTAAGTTCGACTATAATGTAACGACTAATGATGTTAATCATCAATAAATAAAAGGAAGCAAATTGGAAGAAAATGAAATAATCGAACTTGCCAAGCAGGGCGATAAACATGCCATGAGTGTTTTGGTAAATCGATACAGCAAACGGGTTTACAATTTGGCCTTGCGAATTCTTCGTAATAAGGAAGAAGCTGAAGATATACTTCAGGAGACATTTTTAACGGTTGTTGCCAAACTACATATGTTTGATGGACGCAGTAGCTTTTTTACCTGGGTCTATAGAATCGCAACAAACTCAGCTCTCATGCTTTTACGAAAAAAGAAAATCCGGAAAGCCAATTTTAAGGATAATGACTTTGATCCGGAACAAACAGAGCTTAATAACCTAGTCGATTGGAGCCAGGATCCAACAATTGATGTTTCTAACGAGGAAACCCGGGCTAAAATTGATGAGGCAATCGGGACTTTGAAGGAAAAGTATAAAACAGTTTTTATTCTTCGTGATATTGAAGGTCTTTCCACACGAGAAGCAAGCGAGATACTAAATATTACAGAAGAAAATGTAAAAATCCGTTTATTAAGGGCGCGCCAGTTTTTGCGTGGCCAGCTTTCAGAATACTTTGAAGAAAGGTTGGTGGGTACACATGGCTAAAAATATTAATGAACAAATTAAATTAATAAGTGAGCATTTGTGTGATGACCTGGATGCCGATGCCTGCAAAGAATTAATCGACGTTTTAAAGACGAGCAAAGATTGCCGCGTGTATTTTGATACGGTTAAAAAGACAGTCGTGTTATGTAAAGAAAAAGAATGTCCGGAAGATTTACCGGAAGACATTAACCAACGGCTTTTTGAAAAACTTGGTTTGGAAAAATTTAAAGATGCACAATAATATTTAGAAAGGTATTTAGATGAAGTTAGATTTTAAAGTAAAAGCAATTGGCTTTGTGGTGATTGTATTCCTTGGTTTGTTTTGGGTTAACTCACAAACAACCTCCGCCGATATCGCGCCTAAGCAACAAACTCAACAACCGCAAAATCAGGCTCAACAGGCCAGCCAGCAAGAGGCTCCTATGGCCCCGGCTTTTACATTACAAGATGTGGATGGGAAAAAGGTGTCCCTGGCAGACTATAAGGGGAAAGTAGTTTTTTTAAATTTTTGGGCAACTTGGTGTGGTCCATGCCGGGCTGAAATACCTCATTTTGTTGAGCTGGTTGACAAATATGAATCTGAGGGATTTGCCATTTTGGGTATTTCTGTAGACAGCCCAAATGATCATAAAAAAATTCCAGATTTTATGGATAAATATAAAATTAATTATCCGGTTTTGTTGGATGACAATAAGACCCGATGGGATTATGGTGGTATTCAAAGCATCCCTACAACTTTTGTAATTGATCGTGAAGGCAAAGCACTTGGCAAGATTGTTGGTGCCAGATCAAAAGAGCAATTTGAAGGAATTATAAAGCAAGTTCTTTAATTAATTTTCGGAGTATTGTTTTTAGATTTTTCTTTGAACAATACTCCATTTTAACTCCCAAATTACATCTTTATCTAAATCCATTAACTCAGCTTCGCAATTTAATAGTAAAATCCTTATCTTCCGCTCATGAATTTAAACATAAAATATGATGAATATAGGCTATCTAATGGTATGCGTGTTATCCTGCACAAGGACAAAAGCACACCAATTGTTAGTGTAAATGTATGGTACCATGTTGGTAGTTGGAATGAAAGACCGGGTAAAACAGGATTCGCACATCTGTTTGAACACATGATGTTTCAGGGCAGCCAGAATGTCGGCAGCGATATGCATTTTCGTTTGCTTCAGAGTATTGGTGGATCTGTAAATGGTTCAACATCTTTTAATCGCACAAATTACTATGAAACTGTCCCATCCCATTATCTCGAGCTTGCCTTATGGCTTGAAGCAGACAGAATGGGATTTCTACTTCCGGCAATGACACAGGCAAAACTGGATAACCAGATTGATGTAGTAAAAAACGAGCGTCGTCAAACAGTTGATAACCAACCTTATGGAACCTGGCTTGAAAAGATTTTGGAAACTGCATATCCAGCGGACTGTTCATATCACTGGCCTATTATTGGTTACATGGACGATATTGATAATGCCTCTCTGCAAGATGTAAGTGAATTTTTTAAAACCTATTATTCTCCGGCAAATGCATCTTTATGCATCGCGGGCGATTTTGATGATGTTGAGGCAAAAGAGTATGTTGAAAAATACTTTGGTCCGATAGCAGGCGTAAAGTCAATTCCGGCAGTAAAGAATACTTTTAGCGGTCAGTTTTCAGGGGAAAAAAGGGAAAATGTAAAAGACAATATCCAGCTTCCTCGTATTCACATGGCTTATCATATTCCGGCATTTGGTGAAAAGGATTGGTACACTGCCGATTTTCTTTCTGATCTGTTATCGACAGGAAAAAGTTCACGTCTTTATCACTCGCTTGTTTATAAGCAGCAGCTGGCCCAGGACGCCTATGCTTTTACATTTGGAACCGAAGGAACTGCTTTAATGGTTTTTGTAGCAACTGCGCAGAATGGTGTGCCCATTGAAAAGCTTGAAAAGGCAATGCAAAAGGAAATTGATGAGGTTATTGTAGGCCATGTAGAAAACTCTGAAATTGAACGGATTAACAACCAAATTGATGCACAGAAACTGAGAGAATTACAATCAATTTCTCATATTGCCGATTCATTAAACGTGGCTGCCGTGCATTTTGATGACCCAGGATATATTAATCGCGAACTTGACATTTACGGTGCCATTACAAAGGAAGAACTTCTAAACATGGCGCAGAAATATTTAACAGAAAATAACAGGGTGGTATTGAACTATTTACCAAAATAAATATGAAAACAACTTTTGACCGTTCACAAATACCACAGGCCCAAAAACCACGTACTTTTTATTTTCCCGAATTTGATCGATTTAAATTGTCCAATGGATTAGAAATTGTCTTTGCCCGCCATGAGAAATTACCTATCCTGGCTTTTCAATTAGTAATAAATTCCGGAGCAAATTTTGATGATTCCGGGAAAGAAGGGCTGGCATCTTTTGTTTCGGATTTGATACCTGAAGGAACAACTACCAAATCATCTTTCGATTTTTCCCATGCACTGGAAGACCTGGGAACTCAATTTAGTACGCATGCAGATTGGAACGGCGCATTTTTGGAGATGATAGCAATAAAAAAACAATTGCAACCAAGTATTGACCTGCTTTGTGATGCGCTTTTTAACCCTGCTTTTGATAAAGATGAAATTGAACGAACTAGAAAAAGATTATTAAATCAGCGTTTACGAATTGCAGATAATGCCGGAAGCATTGCTCATGAAAAGTTTGCCGAAGAAATTTATGGTAAAACCCGCTATGGAATTCCAGTCAGTGGGAATAGCAGGCAGATTAAACAATTTAGCCAGGATGATGTTTTATCTTTTTATAAAAAAGCCTACCAACCGCAAAATGCAACTTTAATTATTGTTGGTGATCTGACTACTGCTGAAGCAAAAAAGCTTGCGGAAGAAAATTTTGGAAAATGGCAAAACACAGTACTTTATAAAATTACTGAACCGCAGTTTTCCCTGAACGAGCAACAAAAATTGTTTCTGGTACATAAAGAAAATGCCCAGCAGGCTGAAATCCGCATTGGCCATTTAGGTGTAGACAGATCAAATCCCGATTATTTTTCCGTAGCCTTGCTTAACCAAATTTTGGGCGGATATTTCCTTTCCCGTATAAATTTAAACCTTAGAGAAGACAAGGGTTATACATATGGCGTCTCATCACGTTTTATAACTCGTAAAGCCTTGGGTGTTTTTATGGTAAATACTGCAGTGGAAACAAAATTTGCAATTGATTCTGTAAAAGAGATTATAAAAGAGATTGAAAATATTCAGCAAGAAATGGTCTCAGATGAAGAGTTGGAGCAGGCCAAAGGATATTTGGCTGGAATTTTTCCCCTGGCTTTTGAAAGCGGTTCTCAAATTGCAGCCGGGCTTTCCAATATTACTGTCTTTAATCTGGAAGATGATTACTACCGAACTTACCGTGATAAAATTGCCGCTGTAACAAAAGAACAGGTTTGGGAGGCAGCAAAAAAATATTTACATCCGCAAAAATTATCCATTGTTGTTTGCACAGATAAAAACCATGTGGAAGCTGAATTTGAAAAGAACTTTGATGTTGAAGTATCAATATATAAAAAAGAAAAATAAATCTTCTTATTTGTGAAAAACATCAAAAAATAACTTAAGGGTAATTAAGTTTGCCCATGACGATAATTTGTAGGAATGATTATCTCCAGCTTTTTTTACCAGATTCTCCAATTCTTTTTTTTCTACAATATCAAAAAAAACGCTATTTTCCCTCAAAAGAATTTCTTTAATTTCTTTAAAATTAACCCTGAAAAACAGGTCGTAGTCGGTTACAAATTTCCTTAGTGAAAATTTATGGTAGGCTATTTCATTAACTTTCTTAAGTGAGTTTTGAAGCACAAGCTCGTAGACCATTGGGAAATACCGAAAAAAAGTAAACCCATGATATGGGGCTGGCATTCCCATATTCTCAAGATAAAATGATTTTAATTGTTTGGAGGTTTCATTTACAATATAGCGATAAATAGATTGATTCCTTCTGTGCTGAGGAGAAAGCTTTTGAACGGCATTAAAAGCCTGCAAATTAAGAAAAGGATGTGCCAGCAAAACCCAATTCATTTGAGCATTCCCTGCGTATGAATATCGGTTAGCAGAAATTTGATTGATATAAAAATAGTCAATCTTATCTGCAATGTTTTCTATATGGTTTGTGGATTCAAAATATTGGTCAAGGGATTTTTTAATCATAACTAAAGTGGAATACTGAAAATGTTCTTTTAACAAACCTGAGTTTAAAAGAGGTGATTTTATAAAATGTACAAATTGATCTGGAAGCGGCAAGGAACTATTAATCCGTTTCTCAGCAACCTTCATAAATTGGCGGCGGTATAAAGCGCCTCCATGACTATCCAATAAAAGCTTATAGTTTCTTTTAGAAAATTCCCACGATCTACATGCATGAGCGGCGGTTATAGGAACAAGACCTTCTGTCATAAAAGTGAATTTTTCCCAGATTGAGGGAAGTGTTTTTATAAAATCCTTATCGAAAATCAGAGTTTTATGATTCAATTTCAATTTTGAAGATATCTTTCTGGCAATGGAAATATCTCTGGAATCTTCAAGCCCGTGCGTAAATGCTTTTACTTTCTTGGTACAGTTTAAATGATCTATAATACCCCAGGTTACGCGGCTGTCAAATCCACCTGTAATTGCTGCTCCGATTGAGTTGTGATTTTCAATCCTTTTTTTTATTGAACTACTGATCGCGTCTTTAATTATAATAATACTTTTTTGTGTTTCATTATTATAAGTATAGTTAGGAATATAATATTTAGAACTTGAAAGTTTAGTTTGAGATGCTTTCACTATCTCTGCTGCTTGTAGTCTTTTTATGTCTTTGTAGTAGGTGCGATTATTAAGGTTGTAGCCTAAGCCAACAAATTCATTCAGACCTTGTTCATCAAATGCTTTTTTTTGCAATGTTTTAGTAATTGCGTGTATTTGAGAAGAAAAAATAAATAGATCTTGCTCGAAATAATAATGTAATGAAAAGTTTCCAAAGGGATCATTACACAAAATCATTTCATCATTGTTTTTATCATATAGGGAAAAAATAAAAGCACCATCTAGTTTTAATAAAAAATCTTTTCCCGATTTTAAGAATGGATAAAGAAAACCATTTTCAAAATTCTTTTCTGATAGTAATGATGAGTCCGGTAAAAATATTTCTCCAAATAATTGGAAAACATAGGCGCCATTTTTGCTTGTTTGAGGCCAGGATGAGTTGAAATAAGGCGCTGCAAACCCAATTCCCACTGATTTTTCTTTTGATAAAAAAGACTTGGCAGGATTGTCAAATCCTTGAGTAGCAGCAACTTTTAATCCTTCTGAAATCTGTTCAGAATTATATTTTTTTGATTTGTTTATAAAGCCAAAAATGCCGGCCATAGAAATTCCTTAAAAATTAAAAGGGGAATGAAAAACATCATCGGAAAACTTTTTACCACTCTCTGGGTGTCGAACTGTGCGCTTTAAAACAAAATCAAAAAGCAAAGGATTATAAGAGTAAATTTCATTTAATGCTTCTTCCTCTTCTTCAGTAATAAACCCAGCCTTTTCCAATGAGGATGTACGAATTACAAAATTTATTGCAGGCAAAGGATAATCCGAGCCGTTGACAAGGCGATGATGCCACTCTTCTTTTTCTAATAAAACTTTTAAGGCCTCTTTAAACCGGTTGTACTGAGTAATACCGGATATTTCACCATAAAGATGGTTCTCATATTTTGGATTGTTCATTAATCTTAAAAACAGTTCGAAGTTTGAGACGGGTTCTTTTTCCTCTGAGTCAAGGTCTTCATTTTCACCGAGACTTGCACAATGAGCGATAATTACTTTTAACCCTAAATCAAGTGGAAGCCTGTATAGTAAGGGATTTCCAAGTTTTTGCATCTCCTCCGCTTCAACTGCTTTTTCCTCACCTGCATGCGAAAGCAAAACCATGTTATGTTTAATCATTGTTTTATAAAAAGGAATTATTGTAGAGTCTGCAGGATTCATACCCATTGCATTGGGCAGCCATTTTACTATTTTTATGCCCTTTGCAGCCCATTTTTCCAATTCCTCAATTGCATCTTTTCTATATGGGTGGACAGATATCGCAGGTATAAACAAATCCAGGTTGTTTTGTGATACTTGATAAACATAGTTGTTGGGTGTGTAAATATCTGTTAAACTTGTATCTATAATACCATCTTTATTGTAGTGTTTATCAAAAGCCATAATAGCATATTTTCCATGATCCGGAATTGCCCGAACCAATCGTACAAGCCTGTCGACATAAAGTGAGTCCGTCAGTTGTGGATCATTAATCCCGGCTGCATTTAAATAAACTTTGTAGCGTATGTTTCTAAATGGATGCAATACCGATTGCATCGCAGGGTTGACAAAAGTCCCGCTGTTATGTGTGTTTAACCCAACTATATGATTGTGATAATCAAAAAGTTTGTTTTTATCTATCCCGGAAAATGCATCAGAAATGAGCTCTTTTGCTTTGGCGCTAATTTGTACATGCATTTCTTCTGGTGGCCCTTTAAAATCACCTGCAATTTTTGTAAGCATTCCGGTGCAACCCGCAAGTATTATAAGTAGTAAACAAAAGGCGATTATTTTTAGCGATAAGTTTTTGTTTATCATTCTCAAACCTGTTTTCTTTTCTTTAGATTTAATCATTTATTCCTGTAAAATATTCTGTTTTAGACTGAAGGTTGCCAATAGTTTTAAACATTTTCTATGACAAATTAACAAAATAAATATATTTTCAAACGATTTTATTATTGGCTGTAGAAAAATCAATTTTAAAAAGTTTCGTAACATTTTGCATCCTCTCCCCGTAAAGAGAAAAGCAATTCCTCAAAAAAGAAAACAACCAATCACAAATGTGGAGAAATAAAATGGGCAAAAAGAAAATGTTTTGGACGTTTGCTGTTTTAATTGTGGTCATTGGAATCATCGCATCATTCACTATGAATAGCGATAAAGAAGAGGCCCTGACAGTGCAAACTGCAAAAGTTGAATATAAGAAAATTGTGGAAACAGTATCTTCTACAGGTATTATTCAACCGGAAACCCAGGTAAAAATTAGTGCTGATGTAGCGGCCAAAATTACCAAGATGGATGTTAATGAAGGTGATTGGGTAGAAAAAAACCAATTCCTGGTTCAGTTGGACAGAGAAAAATATTTGGCTTCTGTAGAAAGTGCTGAAGCTAATCACCGTTCTATGCTGGCCAATGCTAATCTTGTTAAAGAAAATATGATTCGTACAGAAAAAGATTACAAACGCATGAAAGAATTGTTTGATAAGAAATTGGAATCGCAAGCAGCAATGGATCAGGCATATGCCTCCTACAAAGTAGAAAAAGCGCGTTACCAGTCAAATTTGGAGCAGGTTGACCAAGCCAATGCAGCATTGAAACAGTCAAAAGACGATCTTTCTAAAACCACAATTTATGCGCCAATGGCCGGAACAATATCGCAGCTAAATAAAGAAGTAGGCGAGATTGCTCTTGGTTCCCAATTTCAGGAAGATGTAATTATGGTGATATCCAATCTTAATAATATGGAATCGCTTGTAGATGTTGATGAAAATGATATTGTAGCACTACAACTTGGTGATGAAGCATCTGTTGAAGTAGATGCGTTGCCCGATGTTCAGTTTAAAGGGGTTGTAAGTGAAATCGCCAGTAGTGCAAAAGTAAGCTCGCAAGGTACAGCCGATCAGAAAACTGAATTTGAAGTTAAAGTGCGCATTTCTGATCCCGGTGAAAGTTTGAGGCCTGGTATGACAGCTGGTGCAGAGATAGTAACTGAAGTCCGTGAACACTCTTTGGTTGTGCCCATCCAAAGTGTTGCAGTACGTACACCGGATCAGCTTAAAAACAAATCGGCCCAGAAAACTGAACAAGATTCTGCATCTGCACCACAATATACACCGGATAAAGATGGTTTTGTACAGGTTGTATTTGTTGTTGATGGAGATAAAGTAAATGCTGTTCAGGTGGAAACTGGAATTCAAAGTGAGACACATATAGAAATTACCAGTGGACTTTCTGAAAACGATCAGATTGTAACCGGAAACTACCGGGCAATTAGCCAGGTTTTGCAAAATGGAACTGAGGTTAGTGTAGAAGGCGGGGATGAAGAAAGACTTGCTGCTAACGATTAATTAATCAGCCTTCCAGGTTTAGCTATCTGGAAGGTTTTCAAATTTTTTTTCGGAGTCTGTTTTATGAGATCAATGTCAGACATAAATGAAGCTTTTCGTATCGCATTAAACGCGATAAGAGGTTATAAAAGCAGGGGCATTTTAACTACTCTTGGGATAATTATTGGCATTGTGGCAGTTGTTACAACCATGACAGCCGCAAACGGTCTTTCCAATAATTTTAAAGAAAGTATTTCCGCTGTCGGGTCTGATGTTTTTCATGTTTCCCGAACACCATGGATTTTCTCCGGCAATTTTCGTGATTTTCGAAACCGGCCCAATCTTACCTACAAGGACAGCCAGAAATTAGAAACCCGCCTGAACGATGCCCTGGCCATCAACCCTACTACAGATACGCGTCGTGATACAAAATACGAATCCGAAGTTTTGGAAGGTACCCGAATTGTAGGGACCACTGACAAGCATATTGCAGTCTCGGAAGGGCTCCCGGAATTTGGACGTTTTCTTGTCCCGGCTGATATTCAATACAAGAAAAAAGTTTGCGTTATTGGCACCGATATTAAAGATCGCCTTTTCAAAAACGTAGATCCAATCAATAAAAAGATCAAAATAGGCTGGTATAAATTCCGAATTGTTGGCATTATGGAAAAGCAAGGAAGCGCCGGATTTTTTGGTGGGCCAAATTTTGATAGCCAGATTTTTGTACCTATTACAACATTCGAGAAATATTTTGGTGGAAGACACCGTGGTTATACAATTTCTGTAAAGGCACCTTCGCAAGAAGCGATGGCCGATTTTGAATATGAGTTGATGGGTGAGATGCGCAAAATTAGAAAACTTAAGCCGGTCGAACAGGACAATTTTGCCATAAATACAATGGATACTCTAATCGACGCATATAATAATGTTATGGGCATTGTTGTTCTTGTTGGTTTATTAATTACAGGAATTTCATTGTTTGTTGGCGGTATCGGTGTAATGAACATTATGTTTGTATCTGTTACTGAACGGACACGGGAAATTGGCATCCGCAAAAGTATTGGTGCAAAAAAGAAATCTATTCTGGCTCAATTCCTTTTTGAATCATCTACGATTTGTATGATTGGTGGGATAATTGGTGTAGTGCTTTCTTTTGGAGTGGCCTCACTAATCAATACGTATGTAATGCCGGCAAGCATTTCATTGCCTATCGTGATTGTGGCGTTGATAATTTCAATTTTAACCGGTGTTATATCTGGATTTATCCCGGCCTACAGGGCTTCGCGTTTAAATCCGATCACTGCGCTTAGTTTTGAATAATTTTTTGAAAACCGAAGCAGAATGAAAGCATTAATTATAAAGTAATTACCGTCATCCTGAATTTATTTTCGGCATGACGCTGAGTAGGAAATTAAACAAACTGGGAAACCATTATGATACTACCTGAAGTATTTCGCATGGCCTTAACATCCATCTGGAACCACAAATTACGTTCCTTTTTAACCCTGATTGGCATTATTGCCGGTGTTGCTTCAATAATTGGTGTAATGACTGGAATTTCGGTTATTCAAAATACAATCGAGGATGAAATGAGTGTTTTGGGCAGCGATGTTTTCCAGGTACAAAAATGGTTAAATGGACCATCTACCAGGGCGGAAAGAATTAAGGCCGCAAAGAGACGGCCAACGACAGTTGCCCATGCCGATGCAATCCGTGAGAATGTAGGAACGGTTAGCCTGGTTGGAGCAGAGCTTTGGAGTTTTGGCCATACAGTAAAATACCGTGACAAAGCTACGAATGGAGGCATGACGGTCTGCGGAGCCACTCCTGAATATCCGCCGAATAATACTCATTTTGTGCAGCATGGCAGAAATATTTCTAATGAAGATGTTAAGTTTGGACGCAGTGTAGTTGTTATCGGCTATGCGATTGCACGGGAATTATTTCCATGGACAAGTCCTCTACAGCAGGTAGTTAAAATTGACGGACATAAATACACTGTAATTGGTGTTTTCGAAGAAAAGAAATCAGCATTTGGCTCAGGATTTGATAACTACAATATTATCCCTATCTCAAAATTTTTAGATATTTATGGCATGCGAGATCCAAATCGCCATTTTGAGCGTTCAGTAAATATTACCGTGAGAGCCAATTCTCCAGAGATTATTAAAGATGCAATTGCCGAGACCCGTGCATTGATGCGCCGCATGCGTGGTCTTAAATCCAATGAGGAAGATGATTTTACCATCTTTTCTAATGACAGCCAGATAAAGACATTTAACGAACAAACAGCCGGTGTAAAAACAGGTGCATTTGTGATTGGAATTGTGGCCTTAATAGTGGCCGGAATTGGCATTATGAATATTATGCTGGTATCAGTAACTGAGCGGACGAGGGAAATTGGTGTGCGCAAAGCACTGGGTGCAAAGCGAAATAATATTTTGGTTCAGTTTTTATTAGAGGCTATTATTCTATCTAATATTGGCGGTTTAATTGGTGTTGCAGTTGGTTTTGGCCTGGGTAACCTGGTTAGTGTGTTTACCGGGTTTGCCATAAACATACCTATGGATTGGGCCATTATTGGCCTCGCATTTTGTACAGCAATTGGTTTGATTTTTGGACTTTGGCCGGCGCATAAAGCATCCGTCTTAATTCCGGTGGAATCCTTGCGTTATGAGTAGGTAGTTTTGTAACCATTTTTTTTACACAGAGGCGCAGAGTTCGCCGAAGAAGAAAAACCCCGGCAAAGCCGGGGTTTTTGTTTTTGTATCAACTTTTAATTCTTCACATTCATAACCCATCCAAGCACAACGATAAGATTTCTAAAAAGTATTTTCTCAGGGTTCTTTGCGAGCTCTGTGTTAAAAAAGTATATTTTATTCAAAATATAGAAAAACTTTAAATGGGGGTAACTGATGAATGTTATAACCAAACAATTCCAAAAATCTACAAATGGTTTTAATGATATGGTGGATATCACTCGCGAGATAGAACAATTTATTGCTGATAAAAGCCTGCAGGAAGGGCAGATGCTGGTTTTTATAAATGGTGCAACGGCCTCAATCAGCACAGTGGAATATGAACCGGGGCTTATGAAAGATATACCGGAAATGCTGGAAGGCATTGCCCCCATGGACAAACGATATCATCACAATGACACATGGCATGATGGAAACGGCTATGCGCATGCACGATCTACTTTAATGGGGCCAATGGTTGTTTTGCCGGTTTATAAAAACAGGTTGGTTCGTGGCACCTGGCAACAAATCATTCTTTTGGATTTTGATAACAGATCCAGAACACGCACAATTACTTTACAGTTTACAGGCATGGTGGATAATTAAAAAGTGTTATGTAACGACAGAACATTGTTCTGTTTCTATTGATACATTGGTACTGAAGTTATCAAGGTTTATTTAAAGGAAATAAGTCCACTGTTGTTGCGCCCATTTATTGTTATGGAAAGCGGGCTGTCCAATCTTAAGTGGCGCACATAACGGAGAGTGGAAATAGTTTTTTGTTTATCAAGCCAATCCCAGTTTAAAAAGTGTTTTTCATTTTTAGGATTTATTGTAAAATAACTGATTTTAAATGAACTCACATTCTGAAAAAAATGCGATGCTTGTGATGGTTCGATAACCATTTCTTTTATGCCGCTTTCAATTATTGCTTTAACCCCTGCAATTTGTTCCCAATTTACAGGTACTCCCAACCAGGGATCACTGCTGCCAAGCCGGCCCAAAGTTATTAAAACATATGGCTTATTTTTTCTTGATAATTGAGAATTGAACTGCATAATTTCATCGGCAATTATTGTAGTTTTCGAACGGTCAAAGCTATCGCGGCTAATAAGGATAATATCACAGATATTTTTAATATGTCCGTTGCCCAAAACTCGATCGCTGAAACAAAGTGAATTTTTCTTCTCTTTTTCAGAAAATGTGATTTTGATATTATCATTCTTATTGGCAATGGGCCGCATTTGCAAAAGACAAAATTCGTGAGGCTTCTCCTTATCTTTGGAAAAACGCATTGCAAATTCTAATTCTATATCATTGCCCATGCCTTCTTTGCCAAGTTTCAAAAAAGACGAAATGATTTCAGGCAGCGGAAAAATTTCTTGCTTTAAAATTGGGGATAAGGTAATTATTCGTTGTCCATGACGCGAGATTCCATCATAAATAGCCCTGTTTTCATGTGAATAAGTAGATGCACTAAATTGAAGTGATCCGTCTTCTTCGGCTTCTTTCATGGAATATTTTTTATCATCGCCAATTCGATGCTCATGATCATGCGAAAGTTCAATCGCGTAAAAACTGTTTTGATTGTTTTCCAACGTTTGTTCCACTGTTGAAAACTGTTGAATATGCTTTGGGTATTTAGGACAAAATGTTAGGCTATTTTCGCCTTCAACAACCGTCCTGCCTAATCCAAGTGCAACAGATACAAGACCATCATCGGAATTTGCAGGTGGAACAGAGTAATAATTGTAAGATTTTGCAACACCTGAAATATCAGGATAAAAACGAGAGCCGTAAGTGTTGCCAACCAGGTTTTGTATTACTACGGCCATCCGTTCCTCTTCCAGCCGGTATGACGTATACTTCATATAGTTGCGCGCCCTTTGCGAATATGTAGACGCATATACTGTTTTTATAGCCTCAACAAGCCGGACAAGCCTGGTGGTTGTATGTTCCTGGTTATTGGCAAACATTACTGTGTTGTAAACACCCGCAAATGGGAAGTACTGAGAATCTTCCAAAAGACTGGAAGAGCGAATAGCTATGGGTTGTTTTACAATTTCAAGATATTCAAAAAGCTGTTCTGAAATTTCATTAGGGAATTCAGCATCCAGAAATGTTTGCAAAATTGTTTCATCATCCTGCATGTCCATAACAGTTTTAAATAACTTGTTTTTGTTCATAAAGGATTCGAACACATGCGTTCCCAAAACCAGGGCTGATGGGATTTTTATGATCACATTATCAAACTTCATGTGAAGATCATGATTGTTAACAAGCTGGTTTAAAAAGCTTAGTCCGCGGGCCTTCCCGCCGATTGAACCGCTGCCAATGCGCGAAAACCCAAATTCAAGATCAAATGTGTCTTTATTGAAATCTGTTAACACACCTCGTTGCTGCATGCTTGTGTACAAATCAAGAGACGAAACAAGTAGATTGCGCAAATCATCTACACTGTCATAATCAGATAATTTTCTGGGTCTTAGTTTAAATGCCAGCCAAAATTCGCGTCTGGCTTTTAGCCAATTGGAAAAATGGTTGCGGTCCGAATGATACTTTAAGCTTTCATCGGGAATAGTTTTTAGCATTTCTTTCAGGCTGTTTAAATCGGTTGCCCGGCCAACTTCTTGTTCTTTTTCAGTTTTAAAAATAAAATCACCAAAGCCCAGGTTCTCTATTGTAAAATTCTGGATCTCTTGTAAAAGATATCTGGAGTCTTTATGTAAAAATGAAGCTCCTGCCTTATAAGCTTTATTCTGATTTGCCAAATCGTGCGATTGAAGAAGGATAGGAATATCGGCCTTCTTTTCTTTTATATAGCGCGTTAAATGTATTCCCGCATGTTCATCACGCTGGTCATTTCTCATATAATTTACATCGGATACAACCCCTAAAATGTATTCTTCATAATCATCAAAATATTGACATGCTTCTTCAAAGTTTGTCGCAAGCAAAATTTTAGGGCGGGCGCGCATCCGTAAAAATTTATGATAAAGATTGATTCCCTGTTCTATCAACGTTTGAGATTGGCTTAGAAGTTCAGAATAGAGAATAGGCAGGTAGGAGGAATAAAAACGAATATTATCTTCAACAAGTAAAATAATTTGAACACCGGCAAGCTTCACATCGCGGATAACATTTTGCTGATCCTCAATAAGTTTAATAATTGCAATAATAATTCTGAAATCACCATTCCATGTAAATATTCGGTCAAATGGCTTTGGTGTGCTGCTGGTTAAACGCGGATTAAATTCACTGGTATCAAAAACAAGGTGCACAACAGGGAGATTTTGGTTTGTTTCCTTAACTTTTCTGGCAAAATCATTTACGGCAATATCACCACTATGGGTTGTAGTAATTACAAGATCAATTCTGTTTTCTTCACTTAGTAGATCTAATGCTTCTTTGCCGCTGGAAACCCGTACAATTTCTGGTGAATGGCTTAGATTTAATTGAAAATATTCCTGGCGTAAAAACTGGTAAATGCGCCCGTCTTCTTCTAATAGAAATAAATTATACTGGCTTGAAACAAGCAGGATTTCTCTAACACGAAAACGCATTAAAGATTGGAATACTTTAAAACGGTCTCCGGTAGGAAAATCAGAATAAAAAGCTTTGGCGAGTTTTGATTTGTTCTCTGGAGATTTGGGTTTCATAGACGCTTTAATGTATAGTTATTTTATTTAAAAAAACAGCAGGGATAGAAATGGACCAATCCCTGCTGTTAAAATAACTTACATTTATACTATGCCCTGATCAAGCATTGCATCTGCAACTTTTAGGAAACCGCCGATATTGGCCCCGTTTACATAGTTGCCTTCGCAGTTAAAACGTTTTGCAGTTTCCATACAAGTTGTATGGATATTTTTCATTATTTCCTGCAAGCGCATATCAACTTCTTCACGGCTCCATGGCAGGCGCATACTGTTTTGAGACATTTCCAATCCTGAAACAGCTACACCACCGGCATTAGCTGCTTTTCCCGGACCATAAAGTATTTTTTTATCCAGAAACAGGTTTACACCATCAATGGTTGTTGGCATATTTGCGCCTTCACTCACAACATAAATACCGTTGTTTAACAAATTCTGAGCATCTTTTGCATTTATTTCATTCTGTGTTGCGCTTGGGAATGCACAATCTGCTTTGTTATCCCAAAGTGGATTATGATCCAGGCTGTTATCAGTTGGAGTAAAAGTAACACCGTTAAACTCATCGGCATATTCTTTAATCCGGCCGCGGCGTACATTTTTTAAATCCATTACAAATTCAAGTTTCTTGGCATTAATGCCTTCAGGATCATAAATAAACCCGGATGAATCGGATAACGTTACAGCCCGACCGCCAAGTTCTGTTATTTTTTCAACTGTATACTGGGCAACATTTCCACTTCCGGATACCAGGCACGTTTTGCCTTCCAAAGTCTGGTCACGCGTATTGAGCATTTCTGCTGCAAAATAAACCGCACCATAACCGGTTGCTTCCGGGCGAATAAGTGAACCACCCCAGTTAAGGCCTTTTCCGGTAAGGATTCCGGTAAACTCATTACGAATTTTTTTATACTGTCCAAAAAGGAAACCAATTTCACGGCCACCAACACCAATGTCACCGGCAGGCACATCTGTATTTGGACCTATATGCCTTTGCAGTTCAGCCATAAAACTTTGTGTAAAACGCATTACCTCATTATCACTTTTTCCTTTAGGATCAAAATCTGAACCACCTTTTCCACCGCCCATTGGCAATGTAGTAAGGCTGTTTTTAAATACTTGCTCAAAAGCTAAGAACTTTAAAATACCCAGATTAACAGATGGGTGAAACCGCAACCCTCCCTTATATGGTCCAATTGCGCTATTCATCTCAATCCTGAAACCGCGATTTATATGAACATTCCCCTGATCGTCCATCCAGGGTACACGAAACATAATTACGCGTTCCGGCTCGATTATGCGCTCAAGCACTTTTGCTTTTCTATATTCGGGGTGGCGTTCTAAAACAAGGGAAAGCGACTCGACAACTTCTTCCACAGCCTGATGGAATTCGGGTTCACTTGGGTTTTTGGCAATTACTTCTTGCATCAGAGATTTGACATACTCGCTCATGTCTTCCTCCATGTAATTAAAAGTATGATGTATAGTGAGTTATTTGTTTTTTTTCCTGAAATCATTCTGTTTGGTTTTTAACCCATCATGGGGCTGTAATTAAATGAAATCAGGATTTCTTATTCTCAGTGACTTAGAATTAACTCTTTTAGATCATTTTCTTCTTTAATATTTTCTTTCTGTTCTTCGTCAAGATATGATACATCAAGCATCCCTCCAGACTTATAACCAGTGCGCTGATAATTGATTTCATCAAGACACAAGCTCCAACCCATTAACCAATTATCTAAAGCTTTTTTTTGTGATTTGTTTCCTACAAAGTCTATATATAAATCTATATCACTGCCGGTTTGGGCAGTTTGTAAAAGTGAACTGCCTCCAAGATATAACTTGTTTACGCCAAACTGTTTCTTATCTAATTGAGAGGCCAGTTTTTCAGCCATCAGTACACGCCATTCAGAATGAATATTATCTTCATCCGATATGTTTACAGTAGATGGTTCTGCTGTATCAATACTTCCGGGCGATGAAAAAATTGCAACTGCTTTTTCAAGATCTGCATTCATTAAAATTTTTAATATACGGCCATCTAAATTTGATGCGACATTAATTACATGGACAACATCTTTGTATTTTTCAAACTCCGGTAATAATTTTGTAAACAGATTTGGACTCTTTAATAAAAAGTGTTCATTAAAAACCACATCATCCCCATCCGGATAAAGAGGAAGATAACGAATTGAAGCTTCTACCAGATCTTGAAAAAAATGTGTGCCAAAGGAAAGATCAGGCACATAATTACCTTTTTTTCTGGCAACTTCAATTAACACGGCGGTATTGTTTATATCTGAGTAGGTTACGCTGACACCAAGTTTAATATCGCCGCGGCTGCCCCATCTACCCGGTCCCATTAAAATAAATTGTCTTTTGGGCAGGATTATATTCAGCTTACTGATTGCTTTGCCAATTTCTTTTAAGTCTTCCAGGTCATTTAATTCATTGTATTTTTCCGGATCGACATAAACGATATGGGTAATATCAGGAACAAGCCCATTTGAGATATAGCGGTTTGCTGAAAAAAGGATATCTTCTTTAGGAATATTTTCAGGAATTGGCGTTGGTGCATCGTATTTACTGTAGCTTTGTGGTCTGCATTGCAACAAAAACAAATCATCGCCATTAGAGGCAAATTCAATATCAACCGGAGTTGCCAAAGCACCCTGAAGTTCTTTTAAAATACGCTGCATTAAAAGTATAAAGTCAGATTCATTTGTTAAACCATCGAAAGTAACAACTAAATCTTCTTTCCCATAATCTGTATTTATGCCCATTGGCCTGCGTAAATTATGATGCTCGAAAATGGAAACTACACGGTTAATATGAGGATAATCATCCCCATTACTTTTAAACAGGTCTTTTAATTCAATCGTTTCAAACTCATGTGTTTCAAGATTAAGTACATCAGCTTTATGCGGAGAATAGCGGACAACATCATTAACACTTACATTTGCTCGCAAACCAGGTTGACCGGGTGCAATTAAAATTGGATAATCATCGCTAACTCTATCTACCGCGCGTGTTCCTAATCCCGGAACAAGTCGGATCAAACCATCTTCCCGTTTAATTCTTGGTGACCAGCGGAATTCATTATTACTAAATGCTACACCTGCAAAACAGGGCAGAAAGTAATCCCCAACTTTTTTACCAACAACTTCCTGGATCATTATCCCCATTTCTTCATGAAAATCCAAAAGTCCGCGCTCTGTTCTATACTCAATTGGATCAGGTCCTATGGTTGAGGCATAAACCTCAGCAATTGCATCCATCAAAGCTTCAAGTCTTTCTCTTTTTGGGCCTTGGTTTGCTAAAAACAGGCTTTTATATTTTCCGGAAAAAGCAGAACCCAGGCGATCTTCAAGTAGGCTTGAACTGCGGATAATAATTGGATTAAAACCAAAATCATCAAGCGCAACGGAAAGGCTTTTCTTTATTTCCGGTGGGAAATAGGAGTTTTTGAATAGTTGTACAACATGTGGATATTCTTTGCGAACTTCGTTCAGGCTTTTATATTTTTGTTCAAGAATTTCTTCCAGGTTATTATAATGCATAAACTGGATCATCGTATCCGATGAAATATGCCAGGTTTTTGGAACCTTAATATTCTTTAATAATTCCGGATCATGAATGTTTTTTCTCAGGATTCTTTCAGCCAGAAAAACACCGGCACTTTTTCCACCCAGTTTTCCATGGCTACCAGGTGGGAAAATTGTACGGTCAATAAGATCGTTAAAATCATTAACCATTACGTAGTTTTTTGCAATATTGATAAACTCTAGCTGATCGGAAAAAAATCTACGGAGTAAAGCGGCACGCACACCAATCTTAGCAGAAGGCATCAATTGCAGTCCATCGGGTGCAATCTGGTAATAACGTCTGATTGCATTTGCAATATCTGTAAGTGAGCTGTCATTATTTGCAGCTGCACGCACCAGAAAAGCTGTTTTATCCTGCTGCATCCATTTCTGGATATTTGTAAGAATTTCCGTTTTGCTAAGATATTTTTGAGCCAGCTTAAAAACTTCGGAACTAATTTCTTCAGAATGGGCAAATGTTCTTTTTTGAAGAGGTGTATTTACTTCACCCAAAACTTCGCTTTGTTGGTATTGTTGAATAGAGCTGAATTCGTGAAGAAGATGTTCAGCTTCAGGAATGCCTTGCCAAACCAGGTGATTCAGCATTTTACGGGATATGCGGATAAATAAATCGGGATCAGTCCTTTTTAGTAATTCTAAAACAACCTTCCATTCACCCTCTTTTCTTTCGCTGAAATCTTGCTTTGTTGTTTCCCATTTGTTAAAAACGAGTTTAAGCTTTTGGTACATTACATAATGGCTTAACCGCGTAGCAATATTATTGATTAAAATTACTTCATCTTCTAAGAAAGGACTGTTATTTTGTTCCGGTTTTTCCTCAGTATAATAAACACGTATATAGCCACTATTTCTACCATTAACTTTTATATCTGCATGGAGCATCCAGGGCGATTCACGAAAAGCATCAGAAATATACTCTTTCCTTCCATACATAATCTGAACGCGGCATACTTCAGGATATTGCCATCCGATTGGAATTATATTTACTATTTGATTTAGCGCGTCAGTTGTACTTAAATCAGGAACGGCCAGAACTTCTTCGATTTCATACATGCAGTTTAATTCACGTACGCGTTCTTCTAAACTTACAACAAGTGTATCGAAGGATTTTTTTGGTTGGGTCATAAAATTTGAATCCAAAATAAAACATTTGAAATAGCTATTGTTATGAGTTTCAATTTGCTAGTTACAGGTTAGCTTCACCATGTAACGAATTAAACTGCTTAACATCCTCGGGCTTGAGGCTATATAAAGTTATTCTAACCTGTAACTTGTAACACGCAACTTGTTTTATACCCACCCTCTGTCTTTACAGGCCTGTGCAACACGGCTGATTGAAATTACATAAGCAGCATCACGCATAAACAGTTTTTTCTTTTCTGCCAGTTCATAAACTGCTAAAAATGCGTCAGTCATTTTCTGATCCAATCTTTCAAGTACCTCTTCGCGTGGCCAGAAAAAGTTCATATTACTCTGAACCTGCTCAAAATAACTGCAGGTAACGCCACCGGCATTAGCTAAAAAGTCAGGTATTACAAATACACCTTTTTCTTCTAGAATGGCATCTGCTTCAGGCGTTGTAGGACCGTTTGCGCCTTCTGCAACAAGTTTTACAGAGCTTTTAACTTTAGTGACAGTTTCAGCGGTT
This sequence comes from Calditrichota bacterium, assembly GCA_013112635.1. NCBI lineage: Bacteria > Pseudomonadati > Calditrichota > Calditrichota bacterium. The sequence continues at coordinate 139,623 of JABFGF010000005.1, forward strand.
ATCTGGTTTTCAATGGCTGAAGGAATTAATATATCCACTTCTTGCTCAATCCAGGCATTACCATCTAAAATTTCATAACCAGCTTCTTTCGCCTTGGCTTTATCAATTCCACCAAAACGATCTGTAATATTTATCAAAGTGTTATAATCAATTCCCTCAGCTTTTTTAAATGTATAAGAGGTCTGATCTGTTTGATCCCAGCAAGAAACACAAATAACTTTTCCACCCAGTTCTTCATAAAGTTGAATGGCGTATTGGGCTACATTTCCAAATCCCTGCACTGCAGCAGTTGTATTTTTTACATCAATACCCAATTTTTTCAATGCTTCACGCACTGTGTAAATAACGCCATAACCGGTTGCTTCTGTTCTTCCTAGAGAGCCTCCCATTCCTACAGGTTTGCCAGTTATGAAACCAGGAAATTTTGAACCATGAATGGTTTCAAATTCATCAAGCATCCATAACATATGCTGGCCGTTTGTCATAACATCCGGTGCAGGCACATCGGAGAGCGGGCCAACATTTTTGGCAATCTGGCGAACCCAGCCGCGGCATATTTGTTCTTGTTCCCCGGGTGTTAAATTATGAGGATCACAAATAACCCCACCTTTACCGCCGCCTAATGGCAAATCCACAACCGCTGTTTTCCAGGTCATCCACATGGAAAGGGCACGAACTGTGTCAATAGTCTCCTGAGGGTGAAAACGAATCCCGCCTTTGGATGGTCCTAATGCGTTATTGTGCTGAACTCTGAAGCCTTTAAATACTTTTGTTTTTCCGTTATCCATTTTTACTGGGATACTAAAATGATATTCGCGTAAAGGATCGCGTAATAATTCTCTTGTTCCTTCATCTAAGCCAATTAAATCTGCTACCTTGTCAAACTGAGTTTGAGCCATTTCGAAAGCGTTGAATGATTTGTCTGCCATTCTGTGTTCCTTTCACAAAACAAGTTTTAGTTTTTCTTTATGTTTATTTATAAAAAACAATCATACCTAAATATACGGCATTAAAAGTCAAAAGAAAATAACGAAATTGGTTTCTTTTACAATAAATCTTAAAAAGCGTAATTACGCATAAAAACAGCAAGGAAGATATTAATTGGGTTGATTAGGGTTTTAATCTTTAAAAAAGGATATAACCTGAAAAGGTGTACGGTTGCTCCCCGGAAATTGAGCAGGTTTAAAAAACACCGTAAATATTATCAAAATTACTTTAAATAAACGCTAATATTGTTTGCTTTCCTTCCGAAAAACCATTATCCTTGGTGGAGTAAAATCCCTTAAAAAAGAGTAAAGTGGGGAGAAAATCCAAAATAGTATGACAAATTATAATTTTACTGGTGAGTTCATCTGTTCACTGGACAGCAAAAACCGTTTGAACGTCCCCTCCGGCATCAGGAAGATGATCGGCCCGGAAGCAAACAATACACTTATCTTCGCACCTGGTTTTGAAAAGAGCAACTTAAACCTCTATATGCTGGATGAATGGAAGAACCTCACTGATAGTTTCAGGAAGTTTAACTTAAATGATAAGCATGCGCAACAATTTATAAGGCTTTTTGTTGGCGGTGCTCATACTGTAGTTATGGATACGCAAGGTAGGATAATGTTGCCTGCACGAATCCTGGAACAAGCGCAAATAAAATCTGAAATGCTCATTTTGGGAATGGTTAATAAGCTGGAGGTATGGAATCCGGACAACTACAAGGCCTATAATGAAAATTCAGGACTTGGATTAACAGACCTCGTAGAAAAGATCAACTTTTCTGATTTAAGTGTTGGCGAGGATTAGTCAATGGATTCAGCCTATCATGTTCCTGTTTTGGGGCAAGAGGTTGCAGATTGCTTGATACACAAAACGGATGGCATTTATCTGGATGGAACTTTAGGTGGGGGCGGTCATGCGGAAATTATTCTTAATAGACTTGAAAGGAAGGCACATTATTTAGGTGTCGACCGTGATATAGAAGCTATAAATGTTTCTAATAAACGTTTGGAGGGTTTCAGTAATTTCAGCTCCTATCAAACAACGTTTGAACAACTTGAGCCTGTTCTAAAAAGAGCTTCAGTTTCATTGCTGGATGGGATTTTTCTGGACCTCGGTGTTTCATCCTGGCAGATTGATAATAATGAGAGAGGTTTTAGTTTTCGGCAGGGGCTTTCTCTTGATATGCGTATGAACAGCTCACAAGAACTAACAGCAGAATGGATTTTAAATAATTATAGTAAAGAGAATTTGAAAATTATTTTCAAGGAGTATGGAGAAGAGCGTTTCGCTGGCAAAATTGCTTACAGAGTTGTTAAGGCGCGTGAGGAGAAAAGAATTGACAAAACCACTGAGCTACTAAAGATAATTGACCGCTGTGTTAACCCTCGTTTTGCAACAAAAAGCTATGCCAGGATTTTCCAGGCTTTAAGAATAGAAGTAAATAATGAGTTGGAAATTTTAAAGCAAACATTGGATGAGTCAAAAAATTATTTGGCTAAAAAAGGTAGGTTAGCCGTTATAACCTATCATTCATTGGAAGATAGAATTGTAAAAAATTTTATGAAGAATGCTGAAAACCCATGTACATGTCCACCGGAATTTCCAGTTTGTGTATGTGGAAAAAAACAAATTTTTAAAAGATTAAAGCCACACTTTATTCTGCCATCTCAGGAGGAGATAGACAAAAATCCCCGGTCACGAAGCGCAAAGTTGAGAGTTGCCATCCGGGTTTAGAGTTTAATTTATGAAGGAGTATACTATGAAGAATAATAATGATAATAAATTTTGGAAAACTACGGGCAATGCTTTTTTTCTGGTTATTGTTGTAGTAATTGTTTCCAGTTATTTGTATCAGTCATTTCAGATTGATTTAATAATGTCTGATATGCATGCACTGCATGAAAAGAAAAAACAGCTTTTGAGTGAAACAGAAAGTCTGCAAGCCGAGGTAAATCGGCTAAGCAATATTGACAGGATTTCTAAAATCGCCAATGAAAAATTTGATTTGTATTTTGGTGATGGTGAGCAGTTAGTGATAAAAATTGAAGATGCGGATAACCTAGAAAAAATAAAAGAGCAATTCGCACAGGAAGAAACAAAAATTCAGGAAATTAAAACAGCAGGAATGCAATAAATGTCTGGGTTTCAATCCCCTTTACATAAAGGGCGTTTTTACTTAGTTATCGGTGCTTTGTTTGTTTTTTGGCTATTACTTGAAGCCAATTTGTTTCGCTTTCAAGTAGTTCAGCATGAGCGTTTGTCAAGTCATGCTAAGAAACAATATGAGAGTGAAATTCCACTTAAAGCACAACGCGGAACAATATTTGACAGAGCTGGGAACAAGCTGGCTACAAATATTATTTATTATGATATTGCTGCAGATCCTTTAGCTGTGAAAAATAAAAAGTATATTGCAAAAACTCTGGCCAGGTCTTTTCCTAAGTCGGAAAGTTTTTATTTAAAACGGATGGAAAGAAACTCACGATTCTCCTATCTGGAACGCAAAGCAAGCGCGTCTTCCGTAAGTACTTTGCTGGAATTTAAGGATCCGGGGCTGATTCGTTTTGAAAATTTTGGGCGTCATTACCCTTATAAAAGTTATGCTGCACAACTTTTAGGATTTACCGATACGGATGATGTTGGGTTAAGCGGATTAGAACTTCAATTTGAAGAGCAGTTGCAGGGAAAAGATGGGAAAGCAATTTTGCAATACGATGCTACTCGTCGTGTTTCTTTTAATTCAGATTATCCTTTGTTGAAGCCGGTATCCGGTACAAATATTTATTTAACATTGGACAAAGACATTCAAACGATTGTTGAGAAAGCGCTTAAAAATGGCGTAGATAAAATGAAAGGGAAATCGGGGATTGCTGTTATTATGGATCCATATAGCGGAGCAGTTTTAGCATTGGCAAATTACCCGAGTATTGATCCAAACAATCATAAAAAATATAAAGAGTGGCACAAAAAAAACAGGGCAGTTACAGATGTTTTTGAGCCCGGCTCTACAATGAAAATGTTTACAGCCGGCGCCCTTTTACAGGAAAGAATCCATAAGCCTGATGATATAGTTTTTTGTGAGAACGGACGGTTCAGGTTATATGACCACTATATAAAAGATACAAAAAAACATGGCTGGCTAAGTTTTCAAAAAGTGATAGAAAAATCATCTAATATTGGGATTGTAAAACTTGTTGAAAATTTACCATCAAACACGCTTTTTCGTTATTTCAAAAATTTTGGGTTTGGTTCCAAAACAGATGTGGGTTTGCTGGGCGAGTCAGGTGGAACATTGGCCAGTCCTACAAAATGGTCGGGCTTATCCAAAGCTGAAATTGCAATTGGACAGGAAATTGGTGTAACAGCATTGCAGATTACCGCAGCTTTTTCTTCTCTGGTAAATGGCGGCTATTTGTATAAACCGTTTGTTGTAAATGGATTAGAAAATCCGGCAAATGAGGAGTGGACGTTATTTAATGAACCTGAAAAAGTACGTCAGATTTTATCCCCGGAAGTATGTGGATTATTAAAAAAATTTATGAAGGATGTTGTTGAGCAAGGAACCGGAAAAAGTGCAAAAGTAAAAAATATATCAGTTGGTGGAAAAACCGGGACTGCGCAAAAATTTGACCGTAAAACCAACAGATACCAAAAAGGCAAATATGTGGCTTCGTTTATTGGTTTTGCCCCATATGAAAAGCCAAAATATGTTTGTGCCGTTTTTGTTGACGAGCCGCAAAAACAATACTATGGTGGAGATGTTGCTGCTCCCATTTTTTCAGATATTATTGGCCGGATAATTCATTTTAATTTCAATCCACCGGCTAAAATGAAAATATCAAATCCTGGAAGTTTTATTTATGCAGAAAAGGTTAACTCAATTCCGGCCTTAAAAGGTTTTAAAACAAGCTCTGTTGTTAATTATTTGGAAGAAAAAGATTTTGATGTAGAAGTAAATGGCGCAGGTGATTTTGTAAACAGCTATTACAAACAAGGCGATAAAATAACACTAGCTTCTGTGAATGAAATTGTTTCCATGGAAAAAATGCCCAATTTGAAAGGTCTAACTTTACGGCAGGCATTTAATCAAATTGATTTCTCAAAAATTTTGATCAAAGTAGAAGGAAGTGGGAAAATTTATAAGCAATCTTTAAAAGCAGGCAGTTCTTTAAAAAACAGCAAACAGGTTTTGTTAAGTTTACGATAGAATATTTCTGGATAAAAGTGCGAGAATTCCCCTCCTTGGAGGGGCAAGGGGTGGGTTTCTGGTAAGGGCTTAGAATTAGTTAGTTATGGTGTCTAAGAGAAATGAAATTAAAAAAACTATTTAAAAATTGTGATGTTGAGGTTCCGGCGAATTTAGAAGCACTGGAAATTAATAAAATTCATTATGATTCGCGAAAAGTTGGCAAAGGTGATCTATTTGTTGCGGTAAAAGGTTTCCAAACGGATGGCCACAAATTTTTAAAACAAGTAGAAAATCAAGGGGCTGCAGTTGCAGTAGTTAATCAGAAAGATGAGAGTTTAAAACTTAACCAGGTTGTTGTTGAAGACTCACGAGCCATAATGGCTTTATTGGCTTACAATTATTATGAAGAATATCTGGAAAAGCTTGATCTGATAGGTATTACAGGAACAAATGGTAAAACAACATGCAGCTATTTAATCCGCTCAATTTTGGAAGCTGAGGGCATTTCCTGTGGATTAGCAGGGACGATTCATTATGTAATCGGGGCAAAAAAAATAGACGCCTGGAACACAACACCGGAAGCAATTGATTTATATGAAATGCTGGCCCAAATGCAGCAAGCCGGAAATAAAGCCTGTGTGCTGGAAGTGTCATCACATGCATTGGCATTAGGCCGCGTTGATGGTTTAAAATTTAAAGCAGCTTTATTTACAAATCTCAGCCGGGATCATATGGATTTTCATAAAGATATGGATACCTATTTTGCAGATAAGAGCAAATTGTTTTCTCAATTAGAGGAAGAGGGTTTTGCCATAACAAACAATGATGACCCGTACGGAGCTAAAATTACAGCCAGAAATAAAATCAGTTTTGGCACTAAAAACAATGCGGACGCTTATTCAAATAAATGGCAGGTTAACAACACAGGAATGCAGTTAGATGTCCAAATCCCGACTGGTTTATTAAAGATTGAATCAGCAATGGTTGGAGAGTTTAACGTTTATAATCTTTTAGGGGCTGTGGCTACCGGACTGGCATTAAACCTATCACCGGATAGTATTAAAAAAGGACTTGCAAACCAAAAATCAGTTCCTGGCAGATTAGAAACGCATCAGTTAAAAAATAAAGCTCTGGCAATAATTGATTATGCCCATACGCCGGATGCAATGGAAAAGGCTTTAAGCACTGTACGCCAAATAACAGAAAATAAGTTAACCGTGGTTTTTGGCTGTGGTGGCGACAGAGATCGGGGCAAAAGACCGCAAATGGGCGAAGTCGCTCAAAAATGGGCAGACCATACTATTGTGACGGATGATAATCCCAGAACTGAAAATCCGCAACAAATAATAAATGATATTTTAGCTGGGATGAAAAAAGATTCATCAATGGAAATTATTAATGACAGACGCAATGCAATAACAAAAGCAGTAAAAAATAGTACAAAGGGCGATGTTGTTCTTATCGCCGGAAAAGGCCATGAAAACTACCAGGTTATAGGTAAGGTTAAACATGATTTTGATGAAGCGGCCATAATACAGGAAGCAGATTATGCTTGATATTTCATTAAATGATTTTCTGAAATTACGTGATGTTCGGTTTATAAATATTCCGGATGAAAAATTTAATGCCCGTCATTTAAAGGGTATTTCAATTGATTCACGGACGATTGAGTCTGGCCAAATTTATTGGGCAATAAAAGGTGAGCGTTTTGATGGGCATGACTTTGTAAGCGAGTCTCATTCGAAATCTGCACTTTGCTCAGTAATTTCTGAAAAACGGTTCCCGGATTTTAGTAACCTGGAAATACCTTTGATTGTTGTGCCGGATACACTTTTAGCATTGCAGCAATTGGCACATGTTCAGCGCAAAAAATTTAAAATTCCGGTGATTGCACTAACCGGCTCCAATGGAAAAACGACAACCAAGGAGATGATTGCAAAAATTTTACAAACCCGGCAGAATGTGCATAAAACAAAAGGCAATCAAAACAATCAGATTGGCTGCCCGTTAACCATGCTTTTGCTTACGGAAATTCATGACGCGGCTGTTTTGGAACTCGGAACAAATCAATTTGGTGAGATTGAAATTTTATCGAAAATGGTAGAGCCAAGCCATGCTTTAATTACGTTGATCGGTGACACGCATTTAGAGCTTTTGGAATCACGCGAAGGTGTTGCCAAAGAAAAATTCCAATTGTTTGATAATCTTCCGGCCGGCTCTACAATTTATAAGAATCTGGATGACCCTTTTATAGCGGGTTATAATCGTAGTTCTTTGAAATATGTAACCTATTCTTTTGAGCATGAGGCAGATGTAAAAGGTGCCTATGGCCCAATCGATAAAAACGGCTGTGGCAGTTTAAAAGTTAATGATGATTTTGAAATAAAATTGAAGGTACCCGGGATTCATAATGTGCGTAATGCACTGGCCGCAGTTTCTGTTGGTTTAAACATGGGTTTTAGTGGAAAAGAAATTAAAAAAGCCCTGGAAAGTTACATCGGTTTTGCGCAAAGAATGCAAATCATTAAATGGAATGAAGTAACTATTGTTAATGACGCATATAATGCAAACCCCGCTTCTATGGAGTTGGCAATTGACACGGTTCTTAAAATTAAACGCACCGGAAATGTGATTCTTGCTCTTGGTGATATGAATGAGCTGGGTAAGCAGAGTGCAAAAATGCATAAAGATTTATTGGAATATGCTCTCTCTTGTGGCGCGCACAAAATATATATACTTGGCGATAAAATGAACACGGCTTGTGCCAAGCTGAAAAAAAGCCAATCAAAAAATATTACTCAGTGCGATAACCTGAATGATCTGGCATCAAAGCTGGTTGAGGGAGTTAGTGGTGGAGATATTTTATTATTAAAAGGATCGCGCAGTATGCAGATGGAAAAAGTGATGGGTTATCTGCCGTAGGATTCTTGAAAATACCAGACTTAACTTTTTAGAAACACCGATTCATAAATATGAAAATATGGAAGTAGGATAAACAAAATGTTAGCAGACTTTTTGTTTCAGTTTAGAGATATCTTTATCGGTTTTAATGTTTTCCGCTATATTACAGTGCGGGCTGCATTATCTGCTGTAACAGCTTTGGTGATTGCACTATGGATTGGTCCAAAAATAATTGCTGCTTTGCAAAGGAAACAAATTGGTGAAGAGATTCGCATTGAAGGGCCGGAATCGCACCAGGTAAAAAAAGGAACACCAACAATGGGTGGTCTGATTATTTTGCTTTCCATTGTTTCCGGCACATTATTGTGGGCAGATCTTTCAAATATTTATTTGTTATTGGCATTTGTGGCAACATTGTTTATGGGTGTTGTTGGTTTTGTTGATGACTACCTCAAAGCCATTAAAAAAATGAAAAAAGGACTTATTGGCCGCTATAAATTAGTTGGCCAAATTTCGCTGGGTTTGTTTTTAGGATTGATGATCGCTTTTCACCCGTCATTTGAAGGGCTTCATTCTAATACAAGTATCCCGTTTTTTAAAAACTGGGAATTGGATTTCGGCTATTTTTATATCCCGATAATTGTTTTTGTAATTACCGGCGCATCGAATGCTGTAAACCTTTCCGATGGTTTGGATGGATTGGCAACGGGTCTTTCGGCCATTGCTTTTATCGCCCTGGCAGGAATTGCCTATGTTACCAGTAATGTAAACTTTAGCGATTATTTGAATATTATTTATCTGCCCGGTTCTCAGGAATTAGTGATTTTTTCAATGGCGGTGTTTGGGGCTACGATTGGTTTTTTATGGTACAATGCTTATCCGGCCCAGGTTTTTATGGGTGATACCGGCTCACTTGCGCTTGGAGCAGCATTGGGTTCTGTGGCGGTATTGCTAAAAAAGGAATTCCTCTTATTAACGATAGGCGGCATTTTTATAATAGAAGCACTTTCGGTGATTTTGCAGACCAGTTACTTCAAGTACACAAAAAAGAAGTATGGTGAAGGTCGCAGGATTTTTAAAATGGCACCTGTCCATCATCATTTTGAATTAAAAGGATGGCATGAAACTAAGGTCGTTGTACGTTTTTGGATTATTGGAATTTTATTGGCTTTGTTAAGCGTAGCCACTTTTAAAACGCAATAATTCTGTTTCTGCCATTCCCGAGTGTTTCTAATCGGGAATCTAAATAAAGATAAAGATTCCTGCTAAAAACGTACAGGAATGACAACCACTAAATAAGCAAAATGTGTAAAAGGATGAACAAGAGTAAGATTTATAGAGAAATAAAAATGAATGTTTCCGGAAAAAAAATAACAGTGCTCGGCGCAGCACGGAGCGGAATAGCAGCAGCCAGAATGCTTATGAAGCATGGTGCATCGGTTTTTGTTAGTGACAGCGCTTCACCGGAAAAAAGAGCTTTGGATATAGAGCAACTAAACAAAGATGAAATTGAATTTGAACTAGGTCAACACAGCCACCGTGTTTATGAAGCAGATTGCGCAGTTCTTAGTCCGGGAATTCCCGTTGTATCAGGCGTAGTACAAGCGTTTTATAAAAAAAATATTCCGGTTTACGCAGAAGTGGAAGCGGCATGGTGGCTAAATAAATCCCCGGTAATTGGGGTTACGGGTTCAAATGGTAAAACGACAACCACATCTTTGATTGGTGAAATGTTGCGTCAAAAGGATAGTGGCGCAATTGTAGCCGGCAATATCGGTCAGCCTTTTTCAGAATATGTTGATAACTCAAATAAAGAGCGCTGGGCTGTGATTGAACTTTCCAGTTTTCAGTTGGAAACGGTTTCTAACTTTGCACCAAAAATTGCGGTTGTTTTAAATTTCGCGCCAAATCATTTGGATCGCTATCCATCTTATGAGGCTTATTTAGAGGCGAAATGGCGCATAACTCAAAATATGGATGAAGACGATCTGCTGGTTTATAATGCAGATGATGAAAAGCTTAGTCAATGGGCATCTAAAATCCAATCGCCAAAATTGAGTTTTGCTGTTGGCCGGGAAAACGCGGAAGGTGCGGCATATAGAAATAATGCGATCTATTTATTTGGAAAAAAACTGATTGATGAGGATGAAATTGTTCTTCAAGGTATTCACAATTACATGAATGTGATGGCGGCAGCTTTAGCTGCAAATAAAGCGGGAATAGGCAATGAGCAAATCTGTGCTGTGCTAAAAACCTTTTCCGGAATTGAACACCGGTTGGAGAAAGTGGCAGAGATAGATAATGTCCTTTATGTGAATGACTCAAAAGCGACCACAGTCGAATCACTTTATTTTGCTTTGCAAAGTTTTAAGACGCCTATCGTGCTAATTGCAGGCGGCAAAGACAAGGGCAGTGATTTTAGCAAACTAAATAAATTGATTGCTGAAAATGTTAAAGAATTGGTGTTGATTGGGACAGCGGCGGATAAAATGGCCTATGCCTGGCAGGGTATAAAACCGGCCAACAAAGAAAAATCGATGAAAGATGCTGTACAGCGTGCGGCACAAATAGCAGAGGAAGGCGATGTTGTTTTGCTTTCTCCGGCATGTGCCAGTTTTGATATGTTTAGTGATTATGAAGAGCGCGGACGCCAGTTTAAAGAGACTGTGCTGAGAAGACGCAAAATGAAAAAAGTTGAAAAAGTATGAAGAATCTTGGCAAAGTAGATATCGTTTTGGCCGGCACAGTAATGTTGTTGATAATGCTGGGCCAGTTGATGGTTTTTAGCGCAAGCTCCATGTTTGCCAAAGCAGCTTATGGGTCATTAACATACTTTTTCCAAAAACAATTGTTATGGGGCCTGATATGCCTTGTAATCATGATAACCGTTTCCAGGTTTGATTATCGCAAGCTGATGAATGAAAAAACGGCAATGGTATTAATCGCTGTTACAATACTTCTGCTTGTCGGTGTTTTGTTTTTTGGTAGGACAATTAAAGGTGCGACACGCTGGTACAGCCTCGGATTAATGAATTTTCAGCCATCGGAAATTGCTAAAATTGCAGTGATTATCTATCTCTCGCACAAGCTATCACGTAAAGGGATTGATAAGTTGGATTTTAAAGAATTCCTGATGCCAATTTATTTAGTCCTGAGTTTGATTTTATTTCTGGTCTTTATCCAGCCGGATTTGAGCACAACTTTGATGATTATGGGCATTGCAGCTATAATGCTTTTTATAAGCCGGGTAAAACAAAGTTACCTTTTGTATACATCGTTTGCATTTATCCCGCCGGCGTTGTTTATGCTCATTAATGGTAATAATTACCAGATGCGCCGTATTAAAGATTGGGTCCATAGTCTGGGTGATCCATTGATGGCTGCACATCAGGTCAAGCAATCGATTATCGGAATTGGCCGTGGCGGCCTGGTTGGAAATGGCATGGGCGAAAGTAAACAAAAGCTGTTTTTTCTACCGGATTCGCACACAGATTTTATTTTTTCGATCATCGGGGAAGAGTTTGGTTTTATCGGTGCATCCGTAATTTTGATTTTGTTTATGGTTATCCTTGTTCGTGGATTGAGAATTGCGCGTAATGCTCCGGAAGGATTTGGGCAGTTTTTGGCTTTGGGTATAACGCTGAATATTGTTTTGTACGCATTTACAAATGTCGCCGTGGTTACAAATTTATTTCCGGCAACCGGTTTGCCAATGCCTTTTGTTAGTTATGGCGGATCACACATGCTTTTTATGGGGATTAGTACAGGGCTGCTTTTAAATGTTTCGCGAAGCATAAAACATGGAAGCGCAAATACAAATCCTGATGATAGCAGTGCGCGTGGACGCCTGGGAAGCGCAATTTTAGAGGTGGATTAATGCCGGAAAAGTTGCGAATTGTTTTTGCAGGTGGTGGAACAGCCGGACATTTATACCCGGCATTTAACCTGGCCAAAGTTTTTGAAAAAAACGGGGATTGCCAATGTTTGTTTTTTGGTACACAACGCGGAATTGAAGCAGTAAAAGTCCCTGAACGTGGTTATGAACTTGTTCTTTTAAATATTCGAGGATTTCAAAGGCGTATAAGTATTCAAAATTTCCTGTTTCCTTTGCGCTTGGTGGCAAGTTTATTAAAAAGCCGCAGAGTGTTAAAAAAGTTTAAGCCACATCTTGTAATTGGAACAGGCGGATATGTTATGGGCCCGGTTTTAAAAATGGCCGTTAAGTTAAAGTTTCCTGTTTTTATCCAGGAACAGAACAGTTTTCCGGGTGTCACAACCCGTATGCTGGCAAAAGATGCAAAAGCGATTTTTATTGCATATGAAGAAGCAAAAAAACATGTGGCCAAAGAGTCAAATACAGTTTTGTGTGGAAATCCGGTTGTTGTTCCGGAAAAGTTAAAACCAAAAGCGGAAGCTTTGAGTGATCTGGGTTTAAAAGATAATTTAAAAACTATTTTGGTTTTTGGTGGAAGCCAGGGTGCTTCATCCATAAATATGGCCATAAAAAGTTGGCTGGAAAAATCGGGACTACCGCAAGGCGTTCAGCTATTGTGGCAAAGTGGGACATTGCAATTTGAACAATATAAAAAATGGTTGGCAAAATCGAATCTTGAAAATGTGGTTTTAAAACCATTTATAAATGATATGTGGGCGGCATATCAGGTTTCTGAGTTTAGCATATGCAGAGCAGGCGCGATGAGTATTTCAGAATTGACAATTGCAGGATTGCCATCAATACTGGTGCCTTTGAAAAGTGCGGCAGGCAACCATCAGTTTAAAAATGCCCGGGCAATGGAAGAAAAAAATGGGGCAGTATTAATAGAAGATAATGATGGTTTACCAACGATACTTTCAGCAAAAATAAACGATTGGATTGATCACCCAAAAAAGTTAGAGCCGATGAAAAATAGTTTGGCTAAAATTGCGCAACCAGAAGCGGCCGGGCAAATTGTGGCTGAGATAAAAAGAATAATGAAAGTATAAAAACAAACCCACCCCTAACCCCTCCCCAAAAGGGGAATTGAAACAACTTTGAGGGGAATATATTTCCCCTCCTTGGAGGGGATTAAGGGGTGGGTCTAAAGAAAAAGTTTGGTCTATATCAATGAGCTTACAAAAGAGTAAAAAGAAAATTCATTTTATTGGGATTGGCGGTGCTGGAATGAGCGGGCTGGCTGATATCCTGACAGAGATGGGACACAAGGTTAGCGGCTCGGACCGTGAGATGTCTGAAACGACAAAGTATTTGCAATCACGTGGTATTACGATTTTTGAAGGACATGCAGCGGAAAATGTAAGTGGCGTGGATTTGATTGTATACAGTTCAGCAGTTCCAAAAGAAAACCCGGAAATGACACAGGCAAATAAAGATAACATACCCATGATTCGCCGGGCAGAAATGCTTGGGCAGCTTATGATGAAAAAAGAGGGTATTGCCATTGCAGGAACTCATGGAAAAACAACCACAACATCCATGACAGGACAACTGTTAATAGATGCCGGTCTCGATCCTACAGTAGTTGTTGGCGGTAAAATGCAAAATTTGCAAACCAATGCACGCTTAGGAAGTGGCAAATATTTTGTGACTGAGGCGGATGAATATGATCGTTCATTTTTGGCACTTCATCCGGGAATATCTGTGATAACCAGTCTGGAAGAAGATCATCTTGATATTTACAAAGGTCTCGAAGATTTAAAAAAGACTTTTCTAAAATTTGCAAACCAAACCATGTTTGATGGTGCGTCCATCTTATGTGCGGATGAAAAAAATGTAGCTGAATTAGCGCACAAAATTAATACACCAACCACAACGTATGGATTGGGCAGTGAGGCTGATATACAAGCCCAAAATATTCGTTTTGAAAATGGTAAAACCTGGTTTGATTTATCTGTGAAAGGAATCCAAAAGGGCGAGTTTGAAATTAAGCTTCCCGGGAATCACAATATTAGTAATGCCCTCGCTTCTATTACCGTTGGATTGGAATTGGGGATTTCGTTGAGTGTGATTAAAGAATCGCTGGCAACGTTTAAAGGTGTTCAAAGACGTTTTGAATTTAAAGGTGAAGCAGCTGGTATACTTTTTTATGATGATTACGCCCATCATCCAAGTGAAGTCTCTGCGGCTCTTAATGCAGCAAAGTCTGGTTGGCAAAACAATATTGTAGTCGTTTTTCAACCTCATTTGTTTAGCCGTACCAGTGATTTTTATAAGGAATTTGCAGAATCTTTAAAAATAGCAGACAAAGTTATTCTGGCGAAAATTTATCCGGCGCGGGAAAAACCGATGCAAGGAATCACCTCGCAATTAATTGCAAATGAAATTGGCAGTAAAGTTGAATATATCGCGGAAAATGAAAAATTAACAGATGCAATTTGTGCTTCTGTAAAAAAAGGTGATCTGGTTTTAACAATGGGTGCAGGGGATATTTGGAAGTTTGGAGAAGAAGCTCTTAAGAGAATTAAAAATGTCTAAAAAAACTAAATATAAAAAGAAGAAAAAAAAGAGACCGGCAAAAGCCCTTCTTCTTTACCTAACTCTTATTGCAATTACGTCATTGCTGGCTTATGGATATAAAACGCTGGATGTTCATCTACAGGAAAAACTGTCCCATTTTGAACTGAGCGATATTCATATAAGCGGAAATAAGATTCTTGCAAAAAAAGAGATATTAAAAATGCTTGGTTTGCAACCGGGTGAGAAACTGCTGGAAATAAGCGCAGGTGATGTTGCAGAAACGCTAAAGAAATCACCGTATATCAGATCGGTAAGTGCCTTGTATAGTTTGCCATCCACTTTGAGGATAACTATTACGGAGCGAAAACCGGTGGCCTTTATTTATGGTCGTGGCTTGAATATGATCGACAGAGAAAATTTTATTTTACCGGTTCCTGATAAGGCGATCCGTTGGGATCTTCCGGTTATTACAGGGATTAGCGAAAAGTTGGGTATTCAGGGCGTAGAAACAATTTCGGAAACTGCGAGGAAGGCTGTTGAGATTGCACGTTACTCTTCCATGGTGGAAATGCCTTTAAGAGAAATGATTTCAGAAATTAATTTTAGCAATGAAGATTATATCGCAATTGGATTGACAGGCTGCGAAACAATTATTCGGGTTGACAAAAATAATTTCCAGGAACAGTTGTTTATAGCAGCACGCTATTTAAAGGACTATCTGGATTTTAAAAAAATTGATAATCTAAAGTATGTTGATGTGCGCTTTGATGGCCAAATTGTAATAAAAGAAAACAAGGTTTAAATGAAGGTGGAGCTGTTTTACTGACAGCAATAATTAGGTGTTTAAATGAAAAACGAAGATATCATTGTTGGATTGGATATTGGAACGACAAAAATTGCGGCCGTGGTTGGGCGCAGAGATGAATATGGCCAGCTAAATATTGTCGGGGTTGGCCAGGCTCCATCCGATGGCTTGCGTCGTGGTGTGGTGATAAATATTCGCAAAACGATCCAATCAATTAAAAAGGCCATTGAAGATGCGGAGCTAATGGCAGGCCATAAAATTACCGGGGTTTATGCCGGGATAGCAGGTGACCATATCCGGTCAATAAATAGTAAAGGTGTGATTGCAGTAAGCAGTAAAGATAAAATTATAACCGAAGAAGATGTTGTTCGGGTGATTGATGCGGCCAAGGCGATTGCTTTGCCTATGGATAGAGAAATTTTGCATGTGCTTCCACAAGAATATGTTGTGGATGAGCAAGATGGAATTAAAAATCCTGTAGGCATGGCTGGTACGCGTTTGGAAGCAGAAGTTCATATTGTAACGGGGGCGGCGGCTTCTGCACAAAACATTGTAAACTGCATTCACGAGGCCGGTTACGAAGTGGCAGATATTGTTTTAGAACCATATGCATCTAGTCTGGCTGTGCTGGATACAGATGAGCGTGAGTTGGGTGTGGCCATTGTTGATATTGGCGGCGGCACAACCGATATCGCTATGATTTTTGATGGAAGTGTGCGTTATACTTCTGTTATTGGTTTAGGAGGCCAGCACTTAACAAGTGATATTTCCCAGGGTTTGCGAACTTCTGCAGATCAGGCAGAGGATATTAAGAAGAAACATGGTGTGGCCATGCAGTCTCTTATTGAGGCTGATGAGCTGATAAAAGTTGCCGGTGTTGGAGGGCGCAAAGACAGGGAAGTATCCAAAGTTTTGCTTTCAGGAATTATTCAACCACGCATGGAAGAAATGCTGCAGTTAGCTATAAAAGAAATGGAAAAATCAAACATTCTGGAGTTTCTTGGTGCAGGAATTGTTTTAACAGGTGGCGCTGCTTTGCTGGATGGCATTGTTGATCTGGCAGAACGTGTTACCGGAATCCCTGTAAAAATAGGTAAACCAATTGTAAGTGGCGGCCTTGTTGAGAGTGTTGATAGCCCAATGTATTCAACCGGCGTAGGTTTAATCCAATACGCTTTAAAATATGAAGGAGAAAACGAAGACGGTGACAAGCTGGGATTCAACTGGATTATGGATCGCCTTCGTTCATTTTTTGATGACTTATTTAAATAAAAACGTATCAACAAAATCGGGAGAATTATAATGATACAATTTGACTCACTTGCAGAACAATCTGCAAAAATTAAAGTAGTTGGCGTTGGTGGCGCCGGCGGGAATGCTGTTAACGGGATGATAGAGGCCGGTTTAAGCGGCGTAGAATTTATTGTCGTAAATACAGATGCCCAGGATTTAGATAAAAATAAAGCTTTAAATAAAATCCAGATTGGTAAGTCGCTTACCAAAGGCCTTGGTGCTGGTGCAAATCCGGATTTTGGACTGGAAGCAATTGAAGATGATAAAGAGCTTGTGATAAATGCACTAACCGGTGCCGATATGGTTTTTATTACCTGCGGTATGGGCGGTGGAACAGGAACGGGAGCCGCGCCGATTGTGGCTGAAATTGCTAAGGATATGGGCGCTTTGACTGTTGGGATAACAACAATGCCTTTTGCATTTGAAGGTCCTGTGCGTTTAAGAAATGCAGAGCGTGGGCATAATAACATGCGTGAACGGGTTGATACAATGCTCGTTATTCCAAATGATCGCATATTCTCAATTATTGATAAAAACACATCTGTGATTGACGCATTTAAAACGGTGGATTCGATTTTACTTGAGGCAACACGCAGTATTTCTGATTTGATTAATGTTCACGGATATGTAAACCTGGATTTTGCCGATATTAAAACCATTATGGCCGGTATGGGAGATGCGCTTATGGGTAGCGGTACTGCAAGTGGCGAAAATCGTGCAATTGCGGCTGCTGAACAAGCGACAACAAGTCCATTACTGGATGGTGCAGAAATAAGCGGAGCCCGCGGTGTACTTATCAATATTACCGGAGGATCGTCTTTGACAATGTTTGAAGTAGGCGAAGCAGCAACACATATTCAAACTGCTTCCGGTGATGGGGCCAATGTTATTTGGGGTATGGTGATAGATGAAGATATGAAAGAGGAACTTCGTGTTACTGTAATTGCTACCGGCTTCAATAAAGAGGCACAGATAGCAGATCAGTTACAAAAACCAAAAGTAGAGCGTGTTCCATTACAAACCGTAGATGATTTTACACCAAATGACTTTAAGGAACTGGACAAACCAACTTACAAAAGGGAAAATATAAAGCTTGATCCGGCTGAAAGGCGGGGTCATGCACAGATTTTCGAGTTGAACGAAACTCAGGATACTCCTGATAAACTTGATAATCTGGACATTCCGACTTTTTTAAGAAAACAGATCGATTAATTTGATCTGCTGGGGAAGGTGCTCTCTCCCGTGTGCCTTCCCTTTTTTTTAAAGCCGTACTTTAGATTGTATTTCTATAATTGAAAATATTACCAAATTTTAAAAATCTTCTAAATCTTTTATTTCTCCTACCGAATATTCATTACTATACCCCAATATCAAAAGGATTTTCATTTGCCAGGGAGGTAAAATGCAGAACCCTCAATTAATTAGTATTTCTGATGCAGCTAATTCATTGCAAGTAAGTGAGGCGTTGGTTGATAAATTTATTAAACTTGGATTGGTGAAAACAATCCAGGACGGACGCCTTCCAAAACTAACACCTTATGGAATACGCCGCCTTACTCGAATTGTCGATATGTATGATCAGTCATTTTCTACCGAAAAAATAGAAAATGCTTTGAATCACTAATTTTGGGAGAGCAATGTTTCTGCTTTTGTAGAATATGGGCTGTCTGGATAATTTCTTATTAATCTATCAAACTCTTCTCTTGCCTTAGTTGTATCACCTTTTCGCATATAACACAAACCTAATTTGTATTGAGATGCGTCGGCTTTGTTGGAATTTGCAAATGTAAATACTTTTTCAAAATCAATAATCGCTGCATCATATTGCCTTAATGCATAATGGCATTCGCCAATCCAAAACTGTGCATTGTCCGATAAATTGTGAGAAGTACTTGCAGAAATCAGGGATTCAAAAAGCTGAATTGCGGATTCATAATTTCTGGCTTCAAATTCTGCACGGGCATCATCATAGCGAGACTGGTATTCTTCCATTGAAATATCGCTTACAATCGCTGCGGTTCCGCCACTATAGGATGGACGTTTATTTAATTCTGCTTCCTGAACTGTAACCTGAGCATTGAGGTCGGCTATTGATTGATCTTTTTCCCGTAATTGTTGTTCGAGCTGGGAAATTTTCCTTTCAAGTTTTTTCTTTTCTTCGCTGGTTATTGTAGCCGGTTGAGAGTTGTCAATCATTTCACTTGTGCCCAGCAAGTCCAGTTTTTCACTTTGTTGATTGTCATTTTCCTGGCTGGTTTCTTCTGCTTTTTTCTCTGGTTGGTTTTCATCTGAAGAGATACCTAATAAGGCTTCAATATCATCGAGCTCTTTTTGTTGTTTTTCATCTTCTGAAAGATAGTCGTCACTTTCTTCACGACTTCCCGCGCAACCTGTAATTAAAATTATGGAAAAAAGAAAAATTAATATTGATTTGAGAACATTCTTATCCATTTGAAGCCTCCATTTAGCATGGGAATTAATATTGACCAAAAATTTATGGCCTAACTACAATGAAATCAATTTATTATTGATATTTTTTTAGATTAAATTAAAAACTTATTATATGAAATATTTTGTACCACGCCTATCATTAACATTATCGATAATAAAAACGATCCCCCATAGCTTATAAAGGGTAATGGAAGACCTGTAACCGGGGCTACGCCAACTGTCATCCCGATATTTACAAATATATGAAAAAACAAAACACTGGCTATGCCGAGCAGTGTAATGCTGGAAAAGGTTGAGCGTACTACCGATGCAAGATTGATCAAATAAAGCAAAAGGAGTATAAAGATCAAAAGGATAACCAGCACGCCCATAAACCCCCACTCTTCCGCTATAACTGAAAATATAAAATCAGTGTGTTGAGCGGGTAAAAATTTTAAATGTGTTTGTGTCCCGTTTAAAAAACCTTTACCCCAAATACCTCCGGAGCCTATTGCAACCTGACTTTGAATGATCTGATAACCTGCACCGCGTGGATCCTGTTCCGGGTTAATAAATGTAACAATCCTGTTTTTTTGATAAGGTTTTAACTGGTTCCATAATTGAGGAGTGGTTAACCCCACACCTATATGTAGTGCTAAAACGGCAATTATTGTGAGAATTTTTTGTCTGCTAAAATATAGAATAGCTAAAATTATCACTAACCATACAATAAGTATAATAATATTAAACGAAGAAAGGATTGTAAAAATAGGGGAAATTATTAAAAACAATGGAAACCAGCGCAATCCTGCCCAAAACAGTAATGGTACGAGCATAGCTGCAAAAACCAGAGATGTTCCTAAATCGGGTTGCCTAACAACCAAAACAAATGGTATTAAAACAAATGTAAGTACAATTGTAAAATGCTTTAGTTTGTTTACACCAGCGTCTCTATTTGATAAATATTTTGCAACAGCTAAAATTGTGGCAAGTTTAGCCAATTCTGAAGGTTGAATTCTAACTGACCCGATTGCAAGCCACCGTTCCGCTCCAAACCCTTTGACACCAACAAAATAGACTAAAATTAACAGCAATATTGAAAACCCATAAAAGGGATAAGCCGCTCTTTGGATTAGCCGATATGGAATAAATGCCGTACTAATCATAAGTATAAAACCAAAAATGGCAAATAGTAATTGCCTTTGAAAATAGCTGCTTTGTACACCGGTAAAACTGGTTGCACTATAAACGGC
Source organism: Calditrichota bacterium (assembly GCA_013112635.1). Lineage (NCBI taxonomy): Bacteria > Pseudomonadati > Calditrichota > Calditrichota bacterium. The sequence continues at coordinate 159,938 of JABFGF010000005.1, forward strand.
AATCAAACCAATCGTTAAAAGTATTGATACTAAAAATGATAATGAGAAATCAATTCTGCCTAGCATACTAATCCTGATCTATTTCTAAAAGTGGATCATTAAATATCTCAATCGGTTCAAAATTTATAATATCTATTGGCGCAACAACTGTATCAGGCTCTTCTTTTTTGGGAGCAGGTCTGGGAATAAGCTTATTATAAAAATATTTTTCCATAAATTTTCGCGCAATAGGGGCCGCAACAGCTCCGCCACCACCACCATTTTCAATTATCACAGCTACAGATATTTCTGGTAATTTATAGGGTGCAAAAGTCATAAACCAGGCATGAGAATCACCATGGGGATTCTGAGCAGATCCTGTTTTGCCGGCCATTTCTACACCCGGTACTTTTCCTAGCCATCCGGTGCCGCCATCAACTACCTGGCGCATAGCTTCGCGAACAATATCATAATTTGCATCAGAAATACCTGTAATATATTGTGCATTTGTAGGGAAATATGTCTTTGAGCCGCTTCCCTGGGGAACCATGTAGTTTAACAGGTGTGGTTTATAATAAACACCTTTGTTTGCAATTATCATAGAAAACTGGGCAATTTGAAGCGGGGTTGCAAGCAGCTCACCTTGACCGATTGCCAGGTTGGCCAGGTTACCTTTTGTCCAGCCATTAAGGCCATATCTTTTGTTAAAAAATGCTTCTGTTGGAACAAGCCCTTTGCTTTCATTTGGCAAATCGATCCCGGTTGGGGTGCCAAAAGCAAACAAACTGCTGTACTTTGCCCATAAATCGAGGCCTATTTTAAGACCAAGTTTATAAAAATATACATTGCAAGATCCCTTAATGGCACCATACATATCAACTGTGCCGTGTCCCGTGGCGTTCCAGCATTTTATTGTTTTTCGCCCAAGTTTGTAATAACCCGGACACGTAACTTTCCAATCTGGTGTTACAATGTTTTCTTCCAGGGCAGCGATGGCGGCAACAATTTTATAGGTTGACCCAGGTGGATAAACACTTTGAATGCTGCGGCTGTATAAAGGGTGACTTTCATCTGTTAAGAGTTTATTCCAAACATCTGAATCAATTTTCCCTGATAGATGTCGTGGGTCATAATCCGGTTTGCTTACAAGGGCAATCACTCCACCATTTCGTGTATCTAAGGCAACTAAAGCACCACGATGATCAACCATTAAAGATTCTGCAAATTGTTGCATGGAATAGTCTAAATAAAGGTGCAAATTACTTCCATGAATTGGGTTGATGTTGCGGTCTGTATTAAGAATCTCCAGCTCACGCCCAGATGCATCTACAAGAAAAAAATCAGCACCCTTTGATCCGCGCAAATCGAGATCATATTTTTTTTCAAGGGCAGTTTTACCAACAATGTCACCTTGTTCATAACTTGAATTTTTTCTGGATTCATCAGCAGTAACTTCACCAAGTGATCCAAAAATGTGTGGCGAGAAAATATTTTCTCTATAAAAACGTTTTGGTTCCAGCGAGGTTATAACACCGGGGAATTTTAATCTGTTTTCTTCAAGAAATATTATAGTTTCGTATTTTACATCGTGGGCAATTTTAACCGGCCTGAAACCATATTGCTTCCTGGTGATATTTTCTATTTCATTGCTATCAAGATTAAGCAGGCTGGTTAGTTGTCTTGTGGTTGAATCGGAAATAACTTTAGGAATTACTGCCACATAAAATGAAGCATTATTATCAACCAAAATTTTGTTTTTGGAATCTTTTATTAAACCTCTTACCGGCAGGGTTGTTACTTTACGGACACTGTTATCAAGCGACTTTTGGGCATAGAAATCTTTTTTTGATACCTGAAGACTAACGAAACCATATATTAATATTCCAAAAAATAAAAGCATTACAGCAATTATTATTAATCTGCGTTGCTCTAATTCTTGTTTGTTTACTTCTCTCATTGGATTTCAGCAAAATATTTTTGAGTTAAAAAATAAGTTATGCCCATCATAACAGTGGAATAAATTGTATTTGGAAAAATCCTGCTGTATATGAGATAGGTAAAAGTTAAATCTGTTTTAAACTGCAAAATGAAATAGAATATAAACTCATGCAGAAAAATAAAGGCAATAAACCATAAAAAATTAACAGAACCTTCAAATTTCAAAGTTGTCATTTTTCCGGATGCATAGCCTGCCATAACTTTTGGTAAAGCTGTTATTCCTATCGGCATTGCAGTTAAGGAATCTTGTATTAATCCAAGTATAAATCCGGAAGTACTGCCTGCAACGGATCCAAATCGCTTACCAATTAATAAAACAATAATCAGCACCAAGTCAGGTTTCCATCCACCTGCAATTTCAATATATGGTACTGCAATTCCCTGAACTAAAACAGAGCCAATTCCAAAAGTGATTATAATAAACAAAAAGTATTTTAGTTCCTGGTTCATTGCATTAAACCTGTTTTCCTGCTCAATTAAATTTTTAGTATTGCCCGGTATTTACTTGTTTTTATAGATGAAAACTTCTTCAAGCCTGCTATAATTAACTGCAGGCGTAACAAATATTTTTTGAAACAAAGCTTTTTCATCATGCTCTATTTTATTTACAACACCAATCTTAATATTTGCCGGATAAATTTGGCTTAGTCCGGACGTGAAAATAACATCGCCCTCTATGATCGTAATTGTGTTGGGAACATGATCTAAAATGTAACCATTTGCTCCATCCGATTTTATCATTCCAAGCTGCCGGTTGCGTTGAACTTTTGCACTAACCCTGCTGTTTGGATCAAGCAAAATTTGGCAAATTGCATAATCACCACTCACCTTTACAATTTTCCCAACTAAACCATCGGCTGTCATCACTGCACTGTTTTTGGCGGTATTAGCAATTTCTTCGCTGGATAATATTCGGCCTGTGACAATATCATGCGGGCTGTAACCAATTACTTTTGCAGGTATGAGCTCATAGTTAACTTCATACTTAAACTGCAGTAGCTTTCTTAGCCGCATATTTTCCAGAAGGGCATCCTGCAAATGATAGTTCTCATAAGCAAGGCGGGTATTTTCTTTGCGCAACTCACTGTTTTTTTTGCTGAGGTTAAAATAAGAACCCATATCATCAATTGTTTCCTGCATAACACCAAACATTGTCAAGCTTGATGAACGCATTCCTTCTACAACGGTGCTGTCGCTGGATACGATGAAAATAAATGATAATATCAGGTAAACAATCAGCAAGATTGATTGATGGAAATGTGAAATAAAATTAATTATCGGGGTCACACCATATTCCAAATTCTATGATTGGACAAATCATTTAATAAAAAAATACTAAGTAGGAATTGAAATGTAAAAAATAAGAAATCAATAGTTACTTAATATTTACTACTTTACTTAAATAGGCCTGCGATTTTTTACAAGCACTTTGTGGAATTTATCAGGGTCGTCAAGAACCATTCCACAACCTCTGGCAACACAGCTTAACGGATCATCTGCAACAAGGATAGCCATTTTAGTCTCTTCACGCAGGCGAACATCAAGATTTTTTAGAAGTGCACCACCACCAGTTAAGATAATACCTCTGTCTAAAATATCTGATGCAAGTTCTGGTGGCGTCCGTTCTAGTGAAAGCCTGATTGCTTCAACTATCATCATGATCGGGTCTTCAAGTGCTTTTCGGATTTCTTTTGAATTTATAGAAACTGTTTTTGGAATCCCATCTACAAGATCGCGCCCTTTAACTTCTTTTGTTAATTCTTCATCCAGTTGGAAGGCAGAGCCAACGGTGCACTTAATATCTTCTGCAGTTTTTTCACCGATTAGCAAATTATGTGAGCGTTTGAAATGCTGAATTATCGCCTGGTTCATTTCATCACCACCAACCCGGATTGAGTTATGGTGAACAATACCGCTTAAAGAAATCACAGCAATCTCAGAAGTACCACCACCGATATCCACAATCATGTTACCCATCGGCTCGCTGATTTCCAGCCCAACACCAATTGCTGCGGCCATGGCTTCAGATATTAAATCAGCCTCCCTTGCACCGGCCCGTTCTGCGGAATCACGAACCGCGCGTTTTTCTACTTCGGTAATGCCGGACGGTACACAAATTACAATGCGGCCAATCATCATTCGGTTTATATTTGCTTTTTTTATAAACTCCCTAATCATTATTTCGGTGGCTTCAAAATCTGCAATAACACCATCTTTTAATGGACGGATAGTCATTATATCGTGGTGTGTACGTCCGAGCATTTGCCTTGCTTCATTCCCAACGGCTACAACTTTGTCCGTGTTTTCTTCCAACGCAATTATGGAAGGCTCATTAACAACAATCCCTTTATTTTTAACATAAAGCAATGTATTTGCTGTCCCAAGGTCAATCCCAATATCAGACGATAAAAAGTTTAAAAATGATAATCCCATTCAAGTCTCCCAACTCAGTCTTTTGAAAATAGTCGCAGATATATTTGTTTAACTACGGCCATAAGTCTTTAATTTATTTGTCAATATTTTTAATGTTTAAAATGGCGAATGCCTGTAAATACCATGGCAATTCCTGCTTTATTGGCCGCCTCAATTACCTCTTCATCACGGATAGAACCGCCGGGTTGAATAATAGCTTTTGCACCAGCTTCTGCTAAAGCTTCGATACTGTCTTTAAATGGAAAAAATGCATCGGAACCAACTATGGACCCTTTTAATGAGAGCCCGGCTTTTTTGGCTTTTTGAATAGCTACTTCTGTAGAATCTACTCGTGACATTTGCCCGGCGCCAATCCCCAAAGTTTGTTTGTGATTGGCAAAAACAATCGCGTTCGATTTAACATGGCGAATTACTTTCCAGACAAAATCAAGGGCGTGCCATTCCTCTTCACCCGGAGAACGATCGGTAACAATTTTAGATTCACGTATATTAACATTGATTGTATCGGCTGATTGAAGTAAAAATCCACCACTAAGCTGTTTAATATCCATCGCCGGCTTTTGAAATTTTTCCGGGTTAAAAGTAAGCAGTCTTAAATTCTTCTTTTTTGTTAGCCTGGCAAGTGCCTCTTTACTAAATGAAGGCGCAACTATGCATTCTGTAAAAAAAGATGCAATGTCTTCTGCAAGTGTCAAATCCAGTTCGCGGTTTACTGCAATTATTCCACCAAATGCCGATTGTTCATCAGTAGAACGCGCACGTTTATGGGCCTCGGCAAGACTATCTCCAATGCCAACCCCACATGGATTGTTATGCTTGATAATCGTGCAGGAAGGCTGGGTATATTCGCTGTTTATGTTTAGCGCAGCCTGCAAATCCAAAAGATTATTAAAACTTAATTCCTTGCCGTGGAGCTGTTTCATTTCGCCAAGAGGATTTTTAGCACTGGTTTTATATAATCCTGCAATTTGATGTGGATTTTCACCATATCGTAATTTTTGCTGAAGGCTGCCGCTAAAGCCAAACTGGTTTGATATTTCATCTTTTGAAGTAAGATACTCTGCTATTGAAGAGTCGTATCCGGCCATGGTTTGAAACACTTCTGCTGCACATTTTCGGCGAAATTCATCAGATATTTTTCCGGCGTTGGATTTATACTCTTCAATAAAAGTGCTATACAAGTTTGGATTTGATAGTACTGTTACATATTGATGATTCTTTGCCGCAGCCCGGATCATGGTTGGGCCGCCAATATCAATCTGTTCTATTGCTTCATTAAAAGTAACCCCTTCCTGGGCGATTGTTTCCTGGAAAGGATAAAGATTCACAACAACCAAATCAATCTGGGATAGGCCTAACTCGTTTAATTGGGCTAAATGGTCTACGTCCCGTTTTGCCAAAATACCGCCATGTATATTTGGATGAAGCGTTTTAACACGGCCATTGAGTATTTCAGGAAAACCAGTTATATCACTTACTTTTTTTACAGGAATGTTTTTTTCATTTAAAAGTTTGTAAGTTCCGCCGGAAGAGATGATTTCAAAATTTTGTTCAACTAAAAACTGAGCCAGTTCATCAATATTTGTTTTGTCATAAACGCTAAGAATAGCGCGTTTTTTGCTCATTACTTATTATCCTTTTATAAAAACCCTGTTATTTTTAAGAATCACATTTCCTTCAACAAGAAGGCTTAAAGCTTTTGGGAAAATTCTATGTTCTATTTTTAACACCTTTTCCGCTATAGATTCCGGAGTATCTTCACACGAGAGTTGCACACTTTCCTGCAATATTATATGGCCATGGTCAAATTCCGGATCAACCAGATGAACAGTTGCACCACTTACAAGCATGCCGCTTTTAAATACAGCACGGTGAACATGAGCTCCATACATGCCTTTACCTCCAAAAAAAGGAAGAAGTGCAGGGTGAATATTTATAATTCTATTTTGGAATTTTTCGATAACTGAAGAATGAATCAATCTAAGCCACCCGGCTAATGCAATAAAATTTATATTATTGTTATCAAGGCGTGCCAGAAGTTCATGATTGTATTTTTCTAAATCATCAAATTCTTTTGTATCAAAAACTGCATGAGCTATTCTGTATTTCTTTGCTGTTTCAATAGCACCAATACCATTTTTGCTGGCAATTAGCAGGCCAATTTTTGCAGGTAGCTTTCCGTTGTTTTGTGCGATGCACAATTGTTCAAAATTTGAGCCTCTGCCAGAAGCGAAAACGGCGACGTTTTTCATTCAATTCATTTCATTTGGAAAGCGGCAAATATAGCCAAATATGGTAAAACAATCAATGCAGCATTAAGGAGAATTTAAAGATTATTGTGTACGCAGTAATACTTTGCAACAATTGTAAATGCTTTTAACACTTCTTTTTTTTTGTTCATTCAAAAGTTACTGGCATATGGTTTGCAATTCTATCTCTTTAATATAGCTGCAATGTTTCAAAACAGTTTAGTTTTTAAAAGCTCCATAAATAATTTCATTCAATTTTGTTCACAGAAAATGAGCCTAAATTCATTCTATTTTAAAATTATGTGTGCAGAATATTTACTCTAATTCCGATAAACTATGTAGCCAAGGATTGAAGATTTATGGCAAATGAGGATCCCAAAAAAATATTGTTGGTGGATGATGAAGAAACATTTCTGTTGGCAACGGCGGATTTGCTTAAATTAAATGGATTTGAAATTGAAAAGGCTCACAATGCCGAAGATGCACTAGAGTTAATTATTTCTTCACATTTTGATTTAATAATTTCCGATATAAAAATGCCCGGTAATATTGATTTAAATTTTATAAGGGAAACACGGAAAATTAGAAAAAATGTATCAATTATTTTAATAACCGGCTATCCGGAATTACGAACGGCAATCGAGGGTATTGAACTTTCTGTAGGTGCTTACCTTGTAAAACCTTTGGAGTTCAAGGATTTACTTTTTCATATTAAAAAGGTTCTGGATAAGGAAAAGCTAATTCAACAAATCAAGAATTGAAAATGTTTTCAAACTCAAGCTTACCTTTCTTTGTGTCAAGACTTGTCTTTGATCCAATTGGCATCGATATTTTTTTCATACCATGGCCATATGGAAAATTGTAGATAACAGGACATTTGAGGTTATCAAAATAATCGTGTAGTATTTCCTCCACGGAAAATGAATCTTCATCATCTGATTCACAATCCAGAAATTCTCCAATAATTAACCCACTTATTGAGTCCAAAATCCCTGCTTGTTTCATCTGAGCCAGATAGCGGTCAATTTTATAAGGCACTTCGCCTACATCTTCAATAAACAAAATCGAACCATCATAATTTGGAGAATATGGTGTACCAAGCTGATGAGCAACCATTGACAAACATCCGCCAAGAAGTGTTCCATGGGATTGTCCGTCATTCCAGTTTTCAGTTCCTATTTCAGCAAGATTGATTGAATAATTTTTTTCAGGATTATCTATCTGCTCCCAAAAATATTTTTCAGTAAAGTCTAAAATTCCGGAGGCCATTTCTACAGCAACCATCGGGCCGGAAATAGATGGTATTTCGCATTTTTGCCAAATTGCCAATTGCAGTGTTGTAATATCAGAATAGCCAACTAATAATTTTGGATTTTGTTTAATGGTTTTGTAATCGATTTTATCAAGCAGGCGTAGATTTCCCCAACCACCACGGGCGCAGATAATCGCATCAACATTTGGGTTGGCAAAGGATTCGTTTAGTTCTTTTATCCGTTGCTCATCCGGGGCAGAAAAATAACCATGATTACCTTTTAGTGATTCATTTCTGACAACTTCATATCCTTTGCTCTCCAGATATGTAATTCCAAGTTCAGTTTTTTCAGGATTAGGTGGATACGCCGGTGCAATTACTGAGATTGTTGAGCCGGGGGCTATTTTTTTTAACATGATATTTTCATCGTTGAGGTTATTATTTGTCAAAAATTACAGGATAAAATAAACGCAGGGTTGTAAAGAGTTTTTATGTTCTCAACATGCCCTGCGTTTATAATTCAGGATTTACCTTTTTTAGAATTATAGATTTAATCAATTTTTGAGAGATATACTTTGTTAACACCTGTTATGTTTTGAAGTTTGATTAATAATTCTTTATTAACAGTCTCCTTTGTATTAAAAACATTGAGCGCAGTATTTTTGTCTCCATCCCGCCCTGAACTCATATGGCTGATATTTACATTTTCTTCACCAAGGATTGTACCAACTTTTCCAATTATTCCGGGAACATTGTCATTCTCAACAATTAATAATTGGTCAGCAAGTTCTGCGGAAAGTTTAAAATCATCATATTCAATAAGATGAAAAATATTAAGTCCAACAAAACTTCCAGCTAAATGAATAGTGCCTTCTTCTGTAATAAAATCGCATGCAATTGCATTTGTATGGACTGTAAGCGGCGTGTCTTTTTTGGCAATCTCAATACTTACACCTCCTTCACGCGCAACTGTAAGCGCATTAACCGGATTTACATTAGCAACATCTTTTTCATCATTTGAAGGCTTTAATGCACCAACGAGCAAATAAGATGTAATGGGCTCAACCGGTACTTCCAATACATTTCCGTAATAACGAACTGAGATTTCTTTTAAGCGGCTTGTTTTAATTTGGTTAAAAACGGAACCAAGCTTTTCGGCAAGTTTAAAGAAAGGTGCGATATACTCCTGTACGTCTTCATCAACCGAAACAAAATTTACAGCATTACGCGCAACATTTTTTTGGAAAAACTCAATCATCTGATCCAGAATCTGATCAGCAACTTTTGTTTGGGCTTCTTCGGTTGAAGCACCAAGGTGTGGAGTTGCTAAAACTTTTGGATGTTGTGCAAGGTCAAAATCTTCAGGTGGTTCACTGCTAAAAACATCTACACATGCCAGTTCAACTTTTCCATCATCCAAAGCACCCATTAAATCTTTTTCATTTATAATGCCACCACGTGCGCAGTTCACAAAAATTACGCCGTCTTTACAAAGCTTAAGATTTTGAGCATTAATCATGTTTATTGTTTCGGGCATTTTTGGTGCATGGATTGTAATTATATCCGATTGTTCCATTAACTCGTTTAAGTCAACAAGTTTTACACCTAATCTGGCAGCTGTTTCGCTGGTGATGACAGGGTCATAGCCAATTAATTTTGCATCGAATGCAGCCAGACGTTTTGCCACTTCCTGGCCAATTTTACCGAGACCAACCACACCAATTGTTTTTTGATATATTTCGTTGCCGATGTAGGTTTTACGATCCCATTTTCCATCAAGCATGCTTGCATTTGCTGGTGCAATATTTCTTAGGCCTGCCAACATCATTGCTATGGTGTGCTCTGTTGCGGCCATAGTGTTTCCACCAGGTGTGTTCATAACAATTATACCGCGCTTAGTCGCTTCCTCTGTATCAACATTGTCAACACCGGCGCCTGCCCGGCCAATAACTTTCAGGTTTGTTGCAGCAGCCAGGATATCCGCTTTAACTTTGGTTCTACTGCGAATAACAAGGCCGTCATAGTCGGCAATTTCATTTTTTAAATCATCCATAGAAATGCCAATTTTATTAACCACTTCTATGCCTTCGGTGCCGTTATACTTTTCTAAAATTTCAGTTGGGAGCGAATCGGAAACTAAGATTTTAAACATGATTAAAACTCCTTTTTCAAAAATATATTTTGTTGTTTGGTAATTAGAGGCAATTTACGTAATTAGATTTTAATATTAAAGATAAAAGGACGGGATTTTGTTGGGAGGCAGTAACTAATCCAAAAGAATTTCAAGTTTACATCTTGGAACATTCTAATTATATTCAATTTTATTTTTATGAGGAATTATGGAAATAGTTTATGTAAATGTTGATAGTGCCAACCTGTACAGGGAAGCAAATTATAGAAGTGCAATCGACTCTCAGGTTGTGTTGTGGGAAAAGCTTGAACGTATCGAAAAGGAAAAACAATTCAGCTATGTACATTGCGAAGACGGTTACAAAGGCTGGGTAAGCAATCACCAGATTTGCAAGCATGATATGCCAATAGAAACAATGAAAACCGTTACTAAAAACCACAGCTATATTTTTGAAAAAGCTAATGTCTTGTCGCAGGTAATTCGCGAGGTTTGTGCCGGAAGTTCAATACCTCTTGAACAAATTAAAAATGACATGGTAAAAACGTTTTTACCGGATGGGAAAGAAGGCTGGGTACGACAGGATTCGTTAAATGAAATTAACGGCGATAATCGTTCAAATCTTATTATGCTGTCCAAACGGTTTTTAGGTGTTCCATATTTTTGGGGTGGAAAATCTGCTAAAGGGCTTGATTGCTCAGGTTATGTTCAGTTACTTCACAAATTGGTTGGCATTTCTATCCGGCGTGATTCACCAATGCAGTTTGAAGATGCAGTTTTAGTTTCTGAAAATCCTTTAGATGGACAAGTTGGGGATTTATTGTTTTTTGCTGAAGAGGGAAATAGAATTACCCATGTTGCCGTTAAACTATCGGACAGTGAAATAATACATGCCCGCGGGATGGTGCGGATAAACAGCCTTATCCCAGGTGGCAAAGATTTTGATAAATCACTTCTGGATGATTTTGTAGCAGTAAAAACATTTTTAAATGAAAAGTAAAAAGTAATTTAAATTTTGGTTCAACATTCTGACTAATTGATGATGGTGTCAATATGCTTACAAAAAGCGTACTTGTCTTAAATCAAAATTATGTTCCAATCAGCATTTGTTCTGCAAAGAAAGCAGTAATTCTTATTTTGCTGGAAAAGGCACAAATGATTGAACGGTATCAGCTTGGGATTCATTCTATAAATATTGAACTTCCATATCCCAGCGTAATTCGTTTAAACAGGTATGTCCGCAAACCTTTTCAAAAAGTCTCTTTAAATCGTAAAAATATTTTTAAGCGCGATAAACACAGATGCCAGTATTGTGGAAAAAACCACCAGGCAATGACCATAGATCATTTAATTCCTAAAAGTGCTGGTGGTAAAGATACTTGGGAAAATCTTGTTTGTGCATGTATCCGATGCAATGGCAAAAAGGGTGACCAAACTCCCGATCAGGCTGGAATGAAGCTTTTACGACGACCTAAAAAACCATCTCATCTTTTCTATCTTCAACATTTGGCCGGTACTTCACACGATACATGGAATGATTACCTGTTTATGAATTAGCAATGTTAAGAATATATTCTATTGCTCTTTATTCCTCTGGATCGAAAATATATATAACTTTTCTGCAGAGTCACTGACGATATAAATCAAATCGTTTTCCGAATCGATAGCAATCCCTTCCGCTTTATTAACCGAAATGGAATAGGTGTTTAGAACGCTCCCCGATAAACTATACTCATATACTTCTTCGTTTTGGTCGCTAAGAATCCAAAGGACTTGGTTTTTAGAATCGTAGCTAATACCGGAGAAATCATTAGCAAAATTTATTTGCTCAAATTGTAATAAATCAAAATTTTCATCCAGTTCAATTAATCTTCCGGGACTTTTTTCCTTTAACAAATAGAAATGATTATTGGTAGGATCGAGACATATCCCTTCAAGTCCATTTTCACCACCGGCATCGTTTATGTTCACATAATTCAACACATTCCCAATCACATCTAACTGAACCATTTGAGATAAATATTCTTCTGCAACCCAAATAGTTGAGTCTTTGGGGCTTTGGATAATTCCCTCCAGATCATTTCCGGTGTAGTTTAGTTCGCCTAAAATATTGCCTTCAAAATCAATTTTATATACCCTGTTTGTATTATCGCTTACTGTCCATAAAAAAGTTTTGTCTTGGGATAAGGCTAATCCTGAAGGTTCCGGGACATCAATCTTAAATTCCGTTTCTTTTTTGAGGAAGGGGTATTCCTGTGTAGGATTGGCACCATCTGAACAGGCAATTATTATATACGAACAAAGAACTATCAATAAATTTTTTTGTATTGGTTTTCTCATTTAATCAATCATTTATTTTGTTACTTTTTAAAAACTTTAAATAAGCATTGTGCAAAGATAAATGTCAATTTTGGAGAAATCTTGAATTTACAATACTCATTTTTCACGAAACCCGTTTATAATGTTTTAGTTCAGTTTTTGTTTTTTTCATTTTTGCCAACTAAATCGGTGTTCAATAAAGTACGCGCCACATTTGTTGCGTGGCTGCTAATTCGTTTTAGCAAATCAATTAAGGTTACATGGATTTCACTGCTCGCTACAGTTTCAGGCACATCCTGCTGTAAACGGGTATAATGGATACGGCGCAGGTCCATTTCCATTAAACGGTACTGCTTATATTTTTTTTCAACTTTTTTGGCCTGTTCCAGGTTAACATCCTTAAACACATTTAATGTCCGGCTGATTTGTTTCATGGTTTTTGTGTGAAAATCTATTACTTCTGATTTTCCTTGTTCTGAAAAATCACAATTTAAATCCATCTTTTTCTGGGCCAGACGTTTTAAATCTTTTGAAACAATATCTCCAATTTGCTCAAGATCAGATGCGGCATGCATCATTTGAAATACCTCGTTAACCCGTTCTTCTTCAAGATCCTGTTGGCTTATTTTTGTAAGGTATCGGGTAACTTTTGAAGAAATAAAATTAACTTCCTGTTCATTAAAATCCACTTCTTCCAGGGTTTCGAAATCCGGTTTAATAAATGGTTTAATAATTTTTTCAACCATGCTGCTTACTTTTTTTCCAAGCCGAAGAATTTCTACTTTCGCCAAATTTAAAGCTAAGGCGGGTGTGTCGATTAAACCTTCATCTAAAAATTTTACTTTAAATGGGCTTTCCTCTTCTTCGTCTTCTAAATCAGGAAATATTTTACAAATCCAATTTGCAGCAATATTTGTAAAGGGCAGCATCACAAATGTTAATGAAACATTAAAAACAGTATGTGCATTGGCAATCTGCCTCGGTACAACTTCTGCCAAATGCTCCATTCCTGTTATCGAAGCTGTTCCTTTTGGAGATATCCAACGAATGAGTTCGGCAAAAGACGGAATCCACCAGATAAAAAGCAGAACACCGACAGCTTTAAATAATGTATGAGCAATGGCAACACGTTTTGCTTCGCGGCTGGTATTAATGCTGGCAAGAAATGCTGTTATACTTGTACCAATATTGGCACCAAAAAGTAATGGAATGCCTGCCTCCAGTGTAATTAAACCTTGCGTGCCTAAAATTATGATGATACCTGTAAATGCGCTGCTGCTTTGAATGAGTGCTGTGAAAACTGTACCGACCAAAAGACCAAGAAGTGGATTTTCTAATGTTAAAAGTAAATCTATAAAGGGAATATATGTACGTAATGGGTACATGGCATCGGACATGATTTTCATGCCAAAAAAGAGCATTCCAAATCCAAGAATAGTTTCCCCTATATTTTTATATTTTTGTGATTTACCAAAGAAAAAGATTAGAAACCCAACTCCGATCATCAACAAAGCATAATCTGTTAGTTTAAAAGCAATTAATTGTGCTGTAATAGTTGTTCCGATATCTGCACCAAGAATTATACCCAGCGATTGTCCAAATGTCATCAGTTGGGCCTGAACAAAAGAGACCAGCATTACGGTTGTGGCGCTACTGCTTTGGATGATCATTGTTACAAAAGTTCCAACACCAACGGCGATAAAGCGATTATTGGTTAAGGTACTCAGGATAGAACGGAGATTGCTGCCAGCCGATTTTTTCATGCCTTCGCTCATCATTTCCATTCCAAAAAGGAAAAGGGCTAAACCACCCAGCAATCCTATTACTAAAAAGAAAACCCATTTACTTTCACGTCCATGAATCCGGAAATAGACAATATCGTTATTGGGAGCTGCATTATATATTCTGGCAGAAAATTCATAAATGCCGCTTTTATTTCCAAGGGTGATGTAGTTTTCTGCAATACCCTTTTCGTCAGTTTGGATAACCTCGGTTTCCAGCAAGGCTCCTTTTTGTTTTGCCGGACCTTTTATAAATAAAAAATGAACGGAAACATTTGAAACAGGAGTGTTTTTACTGTCCAAAACCTGAACGCGAATTGGTTGTTTGGTTTTCTCATTTATCGTTTGGTGTCGGCCATCTCCAGAAAAATTTGGTTGGTCAACTGATGTTGGTTTTACAATACGTAAAAAAGTAGAATCACCATCAGAATATTGTTGTCCATAAATGGAGTGAAAGGGAAAACTGATAAATACCAGAATAGTTAAAAAATATTTACTCATAATTTATCTCCCAGAATATCCGGTTAACCTTGGGTTAATCATTTTAAACTACCATTTTGTATATGGGGTTTTTGTTAAGCTTGCATTGTAATACTTATTATCACCCGTTACTTCTTTACCAAGCCAAGTGGGTTTTGCAAATTCTTCATCTTCTGATGAGAGCTCAATTTCTGCAATTGTTAAACCTTCATTTTCGCCATAAAACTCATCAACTTCAAAAATATGGCTGCCGACTTCAACGATATTTCGGGTTTTATCAATAATTCCGGGTTCACATAATTTTAGTAGCTCAGCAACATCTGCAGTTGATATTTCTTTTTCCCATTCATAGCGGGTAGTTCCACTTTCACTTCCCTTACCTTTTATGGTTATAAACCCTTTTTCGCCTTTAATGCGAACGCGAACAGCTCTTTCCGGAACAGAGGATAGATAGCCCTGGGTAATACGCATTGATTTTTTCACAAATGGTTTATAATCGCCGGTAACTAAAAATTTTCTTTCAATTTCTTGCGCCATTTTTTCTCCTGAAATTCGAAATCTCATTAACAAAGTGATTCTATCATAAATGTATAAAGCACAGCTAATCATTCAAAAGTTAAATTTTTTGAAGGAAAACTATAATCTGATAAGCTCATTTAGTCGGCTTGTTTTTGGATATTAAAACAAAAAGTAAATAAAATCTCTTTGATAGAATGTTGAAAAATGAAATCGTTTGCCGCTAATTATAATTGTCATAATTTCCTCAATTTTGTACATTCCCGCTTCTAATTTTTATAATATTTTTTATACCTTCAGTGTTTAAATTCTGTAAAGGTTTTCATTACACAAGATTGAAAGGAAGTTCATGTCCAGGGAAGTTGTACTAACAGGCATAACCACAACAGGTACACCACATTTAGGAAATTATGTTGGCGCAATCCGCCCGGCAATTGAAGCAAGCCACAACGAAAATGTTTTATCATATTATTTCTTAGCCGATTATCATGCATTAATTAAAAATCAAAATCCAAAACTTTTACAGCAATCTACTTTTGAAATTGCAGCAACCTGGCTGGCCTGCGGACTCGATCCTGAAAAAGTGGTGTTTTACCGCCAATCCGATATTCCGGAAATTATGGAGCTTACCTGGATGTTGACCTGTATGTCGGCTAAAGGATTGATGAACCGCTCTCACGCGTATAAAGCGATGATTCAGGCCAATGAAGAAAATGGTAAAACAGATTTGGAAGAAGGCGTCACCATGGGGCTTTTTTGCTACCCGATTTTGATGGCTGCCGATATTTTAATGTTTAAAGCCAACAAAGTACCGGTTGGCAAAGATCAAATCCAGCATATTGAAATGGCCCGTGATTTGGCCCAAAGATTTAACCACCATTACGGCGAATTACTCATATTACCGGAATCCGTTATTGATAAAAAAAGCTCTGTTTTAACAGGACTTGACGGCCGTAAAATGAGTAAAAGTTACAACAATACAATTCCTCTTTTTTTACCGGAAAAGAAACTGCGCAAAATGATCAATAAAATCATTACCAATTCTCTGGAGCCGGGAGAGCCAAAAGATGCAGACAGTTCATCTGTTTTTCAAATTTACCAGGCTTTTGCATCGGAGGAAGAAGCAAAAGAAATGCGCAAAAAATTTGAAGAAGGAATTGCCTGGGGTGCTGCAAAACAGGAACTATTTGAATACATCAATGAGCAAATAAAAAACTATCGTGAAGAATATACTAGGTTGATGGATAACCCGGATTATGTTCAAAAAGTTTTAATGCAGGGGGCAGAAAAAGCGCGTGATGTAAGTGTTCCTTATATTAAACAGCTTCGGGATGCCATTGGTTTTATGCCAATCTCTAAAATTGGTAACTAATAAATTGTTGATTGAATAATTCACACAGTCACAATAAAACAATCTTATGATTTACAAAGTAAAACTCGATATTTTTGAAGGGCCGTTTGATCTGCTTCTGTTTTTGATTCGCAAAAATGAAGTGGATATTTATGATATCCCTATCTTTAAAATTACCAAACAATTCCTTGATTATATTGAAGTTATGAAAATATTGGATCTGGACATTGCCGGTGATTTTATTGAGATGTGTGCCATTTTAATGAGTATTAAAGCACGCTATTTGTTGCCGCGCCCTGAGTCTGATGAAGATGACGAAATTGATGATCCGCGAACCGAACTTGTTGAGCGTCTGATTGAATATAAAAAATTCAAAGAAGCTTCTATCGAGATGGAAGAGCTTGAGGAAAAGCGCAGCAGAATGTTTGGCCGGGAGTATTTCAATTTTATCCCTAAAACCGAAGATATTAGTGATGAAGATTATTTGGATGATGCAACACTTTTTGATCTGGTAATGGCTTTCCGAACAGCTTTGGACAACATGCCTAAAATACACCAGCATGAAGTACAAATGATTAAAGTAACTGTTGAAGAACAATCCGATTTAATTTTGCTAAGACTTCAATCCAAACCACTTGTGCTTTTTCAGGATTTGATGAAGGAATTAAAAGAGAAGATTGTAATAATCGTAACTTTTATCGCTTTGCTCGATCTGGTTAAAAATGGAATGATTGAGGTTAGCCAGTCACATGTTTATGATGATATTCGCATAAAGCCAAGGACTGCGGATACTGATAATATTTCAGAAGATGAGGATTGAAATTGGGACAAAGATACTCTGAAATTTCTCCTAAAATAAAAAAGTTTATCGAAAGCCAGAAGATGTTTTTTGTAGGTACAGCAACTGCAGAAAGCCGGGTTAATATATCACCAAAAGGGATGGATTCATTTCGCGTGTTAGATGAAAACAGGGTGGTGTGGTTAAATGTAACCGGCAGCGGTAATGAAACTTCGGCGCATGTTCAGGAAAACCCCAGAATGACAATTATGTTTTGCGCATACGAAGGAAAACCTTTGATATTAAGACTATATGGGGTAGCAAAAGCAATTCGGCCAAATGATCCTGAATGGGAAAAACTATATTCGTTGTTTAACCCATTGCCTGGAGCACGCCAAATATTTGATGTGAAAATAGACCTGGTGCAAACATCCTGTGGTATGGCAGTTCCATTTTATGATTATGTTGAGGATAGGGATTTATTAACAAAATGGGCAAATAAAAAGAGCCCGGCCGATATAGAAAAATATCAACAGGAAAAAAATAAAATTAGCCTGGATGGTAAGCCGATCCACATATAAAGGTTTAAAATGGTATTAGACAATATACAAATAGTTGAAGCTCTTCTTTTTGCTTCAGATTCGCCGGTTTCCGGGAAAAAATTGCGTGAGATTCTCCCGGAAATTGGCAATGAGAAAAAGATAAAAAAACTCATCAGTGAAATTGACGAAAAGTACCAAAAAAATAATTCACCATTAAAAATTGTTGAGTTGGCCGGCGGATACCAGATTGTAACCCGTGAAGAATTTGCCACCTGGATCAGCCAGCTTTTCCGGGCCCGTTCCCGGGCAAAACTCACCCGTAAAGGTTTGGAAACACTATCCATAATTGCTTACAAACAACCCATTACAAAAGTTGAGGTGGAAAAGATCCGTGGTGTGAACAGCGATGGTGTTGTGCGGACATTGATTGAACGCAACTTAATTACAATTCGTGGTCGTGAAAAGGCTCCGGGTAATCCTCTGCTTTATGGGACAACAAGTTATTTTCTGGAATATTTCGGACTAAAAAGTATTACCGACTTACCAAAATTAAAAGAAGTTGATGAACTTTTAAAAGGCGATTCTAAATTTTTGGAAAGCCTGGATCAGGTGGCTTTGGATCAGATGTCGCCGGAATCTCTGGGAATAAGTTCCATGGAAAGCGAAAATGTCCCTTCAAACGAATTATTGGATGAAATTGCCCGTGTTGAAAACGAATCAAAATCTGACCCTGATGAAGTGTCTGAAGTTAAGGTAATTGAACCGGAAGAAGTTGAAGAGGAAAAGAATGAAAAAAAAAGTGAATCCGGAGAATCAGATCAATGATGAGAATTAACCGATTTATGGCACAAGCCGGTGTAGCTGCACGCCGCAAATGTGATGAAATGATTTCTGCCGGAAAAGTGAAAGTGAATGGCAAGGTTATCGATCAACTTGGGCTGATGATTGATGAAAACAAAGATCATGTTGAGGTGAATGGTAAGTCTTTAAATATAGTTTCTGAGTTTACATACATTTTGCTTAACAAACCTGAAGAGACAATAACCAGTGTTGAAGATCAGCATAAGCGGCAAACGGTTGTTGAGTTAATTGAAACTTCCCAGCGAATTTTCCCTGTTGGCCGTCTTGATTATAATACCACTGGTGTTCTGCTTTTAACAGATGATGGCGAATTGACAAACCGTTTGATCCACCCAAGTTTTAAAGCACCGAAAGTTTATCATGTTTTATTGGATAGAAGAATAAAACCTATCGACCTGCACCGCTTTAAAAATGGTATTGAGCTGGAAGGGAAAAAAACACTTCCATGTAAAATACGTGAATTGCGTGTTGTTGATAATTGCAGCTTTATGGAAATTGAATTGCGCGAAGGAAGAAAAAGACAAATCCGGATGATGTTTCAGGAGCTTCAGTATGAAGTGGAAGATCTGGACAGGGTCTCATTTGCAGGCGTAACATATACAGGATTAAAACGTGGCCAATGGCGCTTTTTAACTCACGAAGAAATTGATCGTCTAAAAAAAATGTAATCAATAAAGGCTGCCAACTTGCTGTTTGAAGCAACCACTCAAATTTTATAACAAATGATAGCACAAAAAAAACTCACAATAGCCCTTGATGGGCCTGCAGCCTCCGGTAAAAGTACAACGGCAAGATTGCTGGCAAAGAAAATTGGTTATATATATATCGATACCGGTGCAATGTACCGGGCAGTGACTTTGGCAGTTTTAAAAAAGGGAGCAGATCCTTCAAATAAAAAGGAATCAGTTAAAATAGCTCAAGAAAGCAGGATAGAGTTAAAAATAATTGATGGTTTACAACAAACCTTTTTAAATGGGAGCAATGTTAGCACAGAAATCCGAACACCCAAGATTGATCAGGCTGTTAGCCTTATAGCCTCTAACGGGATAATTAGGGAAATGATGGTAATTCAGCAGCAAGCTATGGCCAAAAAAGGCGGAATTGTAATGGATGGCCGGGATATTGGGACTATTGTTTTACCTAATGCTGATTTAAAAGTTTTTATGATCGCATCAATTGAGGCACGTGCACAAAGAAGGTTAAAAGACAGGCAAAACCATAACATTTCTCTGGAAGAAATAAAAAAAGATATTGAACGCCGCGATCATATTGATTCTACCAGAAGCGATGGTCCGTTAAGGAAAGCGTCTGATGCAAAAGAACTGGATAATTCCGGATTATCGATTGAAGAGCAGGTTGATATTATTTTAAATTGGGTTAAAAATTTAAGTACGGGAGAAAACTAAAATTATCTGATTAAAATTACAATTGTAGCTGTTTACACATTCTTCGTTGCATCCACTTTTTAAAAGGACTATAATACCACTTAATATTCCAAGCGAAAATATTATCATTTTGTTACCGTTTCGACATTTGGGCAAAACTTATAATTTTTATTATTTTTCCGATATTCAAGAATTCTAACCCGGATTGTACAATGAAGATTTTTTTGTTTATCCTGATATTTTTCTTCTTTTCATTTCTTAATGCCTCCGACTCAGATTTTATTATTCAGGGTAAAGTTCGTCACATAAACACCCATGAAGAAATAAGCGATGTTAATATTTATGTAAAAGATTTTCCGATTGGCACGACCAGTGATAATAATGGACGCTTTAAACTGGTTATTCCCGCTAAACGAAATGATTTTATAATTGTGTTTGATCATATTGCATACGATACGATGCAAGTCTCTCTGGAAGAAGCTATTTCACAGTCCGACTTTTATCTAAAACCAAACCTTTTACAAACAAATAAAATTATTGTTGAGGCAAAAAAAGCACGCTCTGAATTTGCAAAAGATTTACCTCAATCTTTAACTATAATTACGGCAAAAGAGTTTGAAGGTAAAGGCTATATTGATGTTGGGGATTTACTTCGGGTCGATCAAAGTATTGTAATTGAAGAAGATTTGTCCGGCAAAAAAACAATTTCGATGCGCGGTGGAAATGCCGAAGATGTTGTTGTTTTTTATAATGGGGTTAAAATGAATAACAACTACGATAATGTGTTTGACCTTTCGCTAATAAACATTGAAGACATAGAGCAGATTGAAGTAATAAAAGGGAGTAATACAGCCCTGTTTGGAAGTGATGCATTTTCCGGTGTAATAAACATTATTCCAAAATTAAAACAAAACTATACAGCACGCTTTATTCAAAAATTCGGATCATATAATTCAGGAGATTGGAACTTTCAGGCAAACCATGATATTTTTAAAAACCTTCATGTTTCCTATAACCAAAAACGGTCAGGAAGCAGGCGCCCCTATGATGAGGAAGATAGTTATCTTGAAAATAGTACAACCCATCACTCGGCCAATATGGTTTACAATCTATCAAAAGAAGGTTCAAAAAATATTAGCGCCATGTACATGCGCTCTAAACTAGATTATTTTAATAGTAATATTTTTTCGAGAATAGATGATCTTAATCAGTTGGGTTCCATCAGCTATGCTGGAAATATTGGCAATTTTGATCGCTTCAAAATTTCCTTATCATATCAAAACCTTAATACCAGACGATCGTTTATTTTAGATAAGCAGTTTTACGACCGTCATTATTATAATGACAATTATTTTTTTAATTTAGAAAAGACATTTTTTTCTGGATCTCATAGTTTTTTAACAGCTTATCAATACGAAAATGGGAAATTAGATTACAAGGAAGAAAGTACATTTGTCCGCACCCTGGAGGCCGCTCAATTATCCAGGGAAAAACATGGTGTTGTCGGTGTTCTCAAATTGCCAGTTGCAACCGGTTCCGAATACCTTAATTATGCCGACATAAATTTGAGCTACCGTTACGATTATGTAAAAAACCAACAGCGTGATATGCTTTTTAGAACAAGTCTGACAGAAACAAATTTTTATCCGGGACTTTTTAAAGAAAATAGTTGGCAGGAAAGTACCTTAAAAATCTCAATACAATTAAAGGGGCGTTCATCTCAAGCAGCTTATACTTTTTTTATGGGTGTTGGAAATAATGCAAAATTTCCAACAATGTTTCATCAGTTAAGTATGCCATCCCTTTTAAATCCATTACGGCCGGAAGTAGTACCAGATTTGAACCCTGAAAAAAATTATGGAACGGATTTAGGCTTTGAACTAATGTTAGAGACACCAAAACAAAAAAAAATTGAGGGTTTTCAGCTCAATTTAAATTATTTTAAAAACATCTATAAAAATAAATTTCGTTCGTTTTTAACACCCGCAACAGGAATAGCAGTTTTTGACAATGTACCGGATGCAGATATTACCGGAATTGAAGCCAAAATCAGGCCTATTTTTCTACAAGGTAAACTCTCACTTGAAGCAGGGGCAACCCGTTTATTTGTTTCTGAAAAAGCAGCATTTCCTTTTAAAAGCGAGACAAAATATACGATTCAACTATTTTTTGATTATAGTGGGTTCTCAACAAAAGTTTACTGGTTTAATGAAAGCAGCCAGGTGGGTTGGGTCAGGAGTTCTAATGGTGGATTTGGTGAAATTGAGTTTCCTGGTTTTACAAATATGGATTTTCATTTAAGTAAAAAACTTGAGATTTACAAGTTAAACTATACCCTTTCATTTAGTATTAGAAATATAATTAATGATCAACACATTTTAGAGGGTATAGCATTGAGGGACAGACGGTTCTATATCGGATTAGGTGTTGAATATTAAGACTCATGTACTGAGAGTAAAATTATAGCCATTTTTAATTAGAAGAGATGGAATATGTATGTAAAATTAGCCATAATTGTTCTGTTTAGCGGATTGCTTTTATTTTGTACCGAAAACCCATTCTTTGAGGAAAGTATAAAATTCAAAGAAAGACAGGAAATAAATGGTAAAGTCCAGCTTCAGTTTTCATCCGATAACTCTGATATTTTAGTTTACTTTGAAGGATTTGAGTATGTAACCAAAACCGACAAGGATGGCAACTTTGCCCTTAAAATTCCACCGGCACATTTACAGCCCGGTAATGGTTTAACCGGATTGTATAAGATATACTATTATGTGGCTAATTATAAAATTGAATCTTCTACGGTTTTAGTTAGTAATGGGGAATTTGTATATGATTTTGCTGATTTAGATTTAAAGGGCCAGGTTAAGCGCGGAATTGTATTGAACAAATTGTTGGATGTTTCAACAGAAGTTGATCCGGTTTCAATTGAGCATAGTTATAATGGACAGCTTAATATTGGAGTTACTTTAAATGTGCTGGTTGATTCTGTTATTGTTTCGAGTTTTCTTATCAAGAAAAAGGAGCTTGGAGGTGTTTATTTATCTTCCGCGGAACAGGTCCATTTAATAAAATCGGGATTTGCGATTTTAACAAAGTTAACTCTAAAAGGAAAAACATCACTTCCCATGAAGATTAATTGGAAAAAGGAAAAAGAAGCAATTCCGGTTGGTAATTACGATGTTATTCCATATTTACAAATACACCAGGAAGGGATACCTGCAAAGCTTTTAAAAATAATAGGCACTAAGTCCCATACTTTTCATAGCGACTTTTTAAATATCCCGTATCGCCGAGCCACGGAACAAATTATTATTTCCTCATCAAAATAGAAATGGCCTTCTATTTTTTATTAGTTACTGCCTAAAACAATAAAAGCCTTGTTACCGCTCCAACCCACACTGCATACGGTATTGCCTTTATAATCCACACTTACCAGGCTGTTGTCAGAACCGGGAAACTCATGTGTTGTAATATGGCTACCGTTATAGTAATAAATGTAAGCGCCGTAACCGCACAGGATAACATCGTTCAGTTTTTGTGCGGCCATACGGTTTAGGGTAGGAAAAACATGGCCTTGTGGTAGCGACTGGTAATTGTTGAATATTCTGTTTTGATAATAAAGACGTTTATGGCTTTGTATAAACAAATGACGGGGTGAAACATATGCCCCTGATCTCAAGGAGCCTGATAATGTGTCCGGCAACCCGTCACCCCCTAAAGCATGATTTCTGTATTTTATTTGAACACTATTGTTTTTTATTTCAATCAGATCAGTAGTATTGGTATTGCGGTCTAAGCCACAGGCCCAGATAACACTGCCATCGGGTGTGCCCCAGACATCGGTCAGGTTTACGTCCGTGCCGCTCTCCAGCTTTTGCCAACTGTTGCCGTTGTAATGGACGATAGTGCCATTGCCACCCACAACATACAGGTTAGAGGACGATGTGCCCCAGATTTTGTTTACTCCTCTATCCTCATCATCCAATACACCCATATCCCACAAATGGTAAAGTTGCCATTTGTTGTTCCCTAAGGGTTTATATGGTAGACCGCTGGAAAACCAAACATTATCCGAATCAAAAGCAAATACACCATTTAAAGGCGCAAAACTTGGATTCCCTCTATAGATTACTTCTATCCTTTTTAATTCCCACTTCTCCCCATCCCAATGTACAGCGTTGTAACTTTGCAACTCCCCGACGCTGTCACGCAGGGTTATGCTGCCCACGGCCCAAATGTCGTCCGGGTTTATAATGGCCACGTCGTTTAGGTAACTGCTACCTGTTCCGGGTTCTCCGCCAAACTCAAACACCTGCCAGCTAAAGTCGTGGCTGGTGGTGTCCATGGTGCTTAGGGTAAAGTCAAAAGTATCGCGTTTAATGCCTAAACTATCGTTTAAAAGCAGGCGGTAGCTGTATTCGGTCTGTGGTTTCAGGTTGCTGTCGTAAAACAGGGTATCACTGGTTGTTAGTGTGCCGCTGTAAATCAACGTGTCACCCCGGGTTGTATCGGCCATTTTGTTGCGGCTAAGGCTGTAGGCCAGGGGGAAAACCGCGTTTTGCAATTTCAGGTTTAGGCTTAGTTCAACCAGGCCCGTATCGGCAATGGCCAGGGCGGCCTCTATGGGTTTGTCTACTGGAGGTGGTGGGCTTGTACTCTCGGAACAGCTGTTTAAGAGAAAAGACAAAAGAATAAAGATAAAAGAAGAATTAACTATTACTTTGAGATTTGGCATGGTGTTATCCGGTTATTTGATTTACAGCAATCTACAATGATACAAATAATAACTCAATTCAGGTCTGGTGGCTCCATGGGTGCCTCCTTTTAATCTGTGTTAATTCCGGCAGGTTAGTTTACTAAAAAAAGTCGTAATGTAATGTGGTTAAACATACGAAGATCATTTATGGGTTATCAATACTTATTTATGATTTTTTGTGTAGGTTAGGAAAGTATTTGTGCCCGGCATGAATATTTTGGTGTTTCTGATGTGATTTCCTAATCGCATGAAGTGTACATTTTCACCCGATAGAACAAAATAGTTGTGAAAACAAAAAAACCGGAAAATCTAAGATTGATTGTTCCGGTTTTTCAATTAATAAAGCCATTTTTATATTAGCATAAAGAAAATATTTCTTTATTTTAAAAGCGTCATTTTACGAATTGAGGTTTGCTTGCCCGAACTAAGCCTGTAGATATAAATCCCGCTAGCCAGATTATTCGCTTCAAAAACTACATTGTAATTACCAGCAGATTGATTTTCCTTAACCAGAGTTTTAACCAACTGTCCGGATATACTATAAACTTCAAGTTTTACATTCTCATCTTTTGCTAACGAATAATTTATTGTTGTAGATGGGTTGAACGGGTTTGGATAGTTTTGAGCCAATTCAAACTTTTGAGGCAACTTTAAAGTCGCTGTAATTTCATCATGATATTCAATTTTTCCGGCATAAGAAATATCAGCAATTCGATAGGTATAAGTAGAATTATAATCTACATCCTGATCAAGAAAAGAGTATTCGGTTGCCGTGGCTTTTGTGCCCTGGCCATTTAGCTGCGCTATTTCTATAAAAGACGTTCCTGATGATTTTTTTTCAATTATCCAAAAAGCGTTTTCCAGTTCCGATTCTGTTTTCCATTGCAATTTAAAACCTTTCCCAACCGATGTTTGTGCAACAGTAAAAGAAGATAATTCCACAGGAAGGGAAGTGTCATTGGTTTCGCCCTGGATTTCAAAGTCATCGATCATAAATCCATCCTGATTATAACCGGCTGTATAAAACTTTGACATCATAAAAACAAAACGAAATGCTACAGACGAATTTCCTGCAAGTGAAGAGCAATCATAAGACGTAGCTTCGTTTGAATAATTTCCCGACCAGGCATGTCCGCCAGTTGCTACATCGTGTGTACTCTGATCATACCAATTTGTACCATTCCCATCTCCATTGCTTCCCAGCCTTGTCCAGGTCGCGCCATCGTTGATAGAGTATTCAACAAAAACACCAAATGGTGCATTTGATCCGGAGGCTTCCATGCTTTTTCTGAAATGGAGCGAATAACTTCCCGCGGCTGTAAAATTAAAACTTGGTGTATAGAGCACACTTGTATAGTTGCCAACTGATGCATCAGAATCGAGAAGGGTTTTCCAGCCATTTGTTCCGGAATTTAAAGTTGTCAATGCGTTGGTCGGTGTTCCCATTTCCCAAACATCGATAAAACCATTAGTGGATTCGCTGTCAAAATAGTTTGGATTTGATTCAAAATTTCCGCCAAGTGCCGGAGTGAAAGGTGTTCCTAAACTTGGCATCACATGGATCAGGTTAGTCCTGGTCTCAGTATCTGCACCTGCGTTTATTGTTAATGCAACTGTGTACGTTCCGGGATTTGTATAAGAATGGCTTGGGTTTTGGCTTGTTGAAGAATTGCCGTCGCCAAAATTCCAGGACCATGAAGTTGCCTTGATTGAGCCATCGGTAAAACTTATTGACTGGTTTACATAAGCAATCGTGTTGCTCACTGAAAAGCCGGCATTAACATTTGCAAAAACATCGGTCGACCATAATCCGCGTCCATGCGTTGCAGCAATTACAAGATTATCGGATGAGCGTGTTTTTAACATGTCGGTTCGTACATTTGCCTGCGATGCATTTGCCGGTTCCCATTTTGTTTCCGTGCCGTTTAGCATGTCCGTTGACCATACACCAAGTTCAGTAGCCAGTAAAACTTCCTTCTCATTATCCGGGTTTATTAATGCCCAGCGGATTGGCATATCGGGTAAGTCACCTTCGCAATCACTCCAGCTTGTACCGCCATCGGTGGTTTCCCAAACATTGCTGATACCAAAGTTGCTAAAAATGAGTACAATATGGTTTTCATCATTGGGATCAATTTCAACACAATTTATCCAGGATGTAGGCATACCAAATCCACTGTTGATTACAGTTTCCGATGTGGAAGCATGTGCATTGTCTACCCTGATCAGATCACCATTTTCAGTTCCAAAAAATACACGGTTTGCTGTATGGGGTGAAACAGTTACCGCAGAGACCTGTTGGCCGGACAAAGCAGTTAAACTTTTTTCTGTAAAGCTGCTGCCACTTTGTGGATTGCTCCATAACAAATAAAAGCCATCTTTATCGGCTGCATACATTCTGTCATTGGCATCATCGTAATCAGATGGATTTATGAAATGACCATCATCCGCATGGTCGACACTGCTGAATGAACTACCGCCATTTGTAGATCTATAAAAATTATTATAAACATAAGAAGTAAACTGGTAAGTCGGTTCATCCTGATCAATGTGTGTGTAAGCCCCGTCACCACCGGAAACTTCGGTTGTGCTGTTCATGCCGGACGATGTAAAGCTATGGCTACCATTATCTTGCGCACCAGCCAGAAAATGATCAGTTGCTGATGTTGGGTGGATTGCACAGGCATAAAATTGAGTGACATTATAATCATTATTCATCATTGTAAATGATGTACCGCCATTTGAGGAGTAAAAAACACCGCCATCATTTGCAAAAATCACCTCGGATGAAGAACCTGTCTTAAACATAATTTGGTGTTGATCGGCATGCACTTCCGGATAGAGACCAAACAATCCATACCAATGCGATAATTGGCTCCAGCTACTTGCTGCATTGGTTGTTTTAAAAAGATCAATTCCACCACAGATTGCAGTGTTGGCATCATTTGGATCTACCTGAATTATAAGGTCATACCAGGCTTGTCCACGGCTGAAGTCTGATGAAGGGATTCCAGGGTCCTGATCGTTTGGTTCAGTTTTGTTTTGCCATGAAGCACCTTTATTACTTGTATAAATCACATTTTGTACAACGCTGTTGGCTTCAACCAAACCATAAAGCACGCTGGCATTTGAAGGCGCAACGGCAAGGTCAATTCTTCCTACACCTGAAATTGTGTGATAGCTGGTAGAATCAACAGTCCAGCTTGTCCCATCATCAGAATACATAATAATGCCACCGCCTTCGCCCCAGGCATTTTTTACAGAACCAACCCAGATGCGGTTATCTGCTGCAATCTCAATATCACCCCCGGCGATTGGATGCGTTTTCCCGGCTATATTTGGACCGACTTTTGTAAATGTTAATCCACCGTCGGTTGAGCGCATTATGCCGTTGCTACCGGAACCATGCCACTGGCCTTTATCGTAGCCATAATCTGTGCATGCATATAATACAGAAGAACCGCTTTCGTTTCGGACAACTAAATCATTAACATAATAAAATGCAGTTGATGATTGAAGCTGTGCCCAGGTTGCTCCGGCATCTGTACTTTTCCAGATCCCTTCACCGCGAAAGTCACCCTGACGCCAGTTTTCGCCTGTACCGGCATAAAATATATTTGTATTATTTGGATCGTAGGCAATTGACACAACACCGATATTATCCCAAAAATCATCTACTTTTGTCCATGTTGCAGAAGCATTTGTAATGTCATTGATGTACCATAAACCACCGCTCGAACTCCCTGCCCACACTTTGTTTATAGTATTGGGGTCCCACATCAAAGCTCTTGTCCGCCCGCCAACATTATCCGGCCCTCGTTCAGTCCAGGTTGCGCTGGCCACAGCAGATTTTCTTAGGTTGCGTGTTTTAATTTTTTGATCCGCAATTTTGCGGGCTTCAGTCAGCCTTTCCTTTGGCACATAACCTAAATTAGGATCAACAGTTTTTTTGAAATCAAGCTTAAAGGCTTCACCAATACGCTGCGCTTTACTGTATGGACGGTCTTTTTCTTTTCTGGAAATATAGTCTGTTGACGGCTGTAAAAAATGGTATGAAATAGTAACGGCGAAAGTAACTGAAAAAAAAGCAAGCAGGAATTTCTTTAAGAATCCCATTAATCCCCCTAAAAAAAGTCAATGTAGTTTTAAAATGAATCGGGTAATATAAAAAGATGAAATATAATGGGGAAAGTCAAAAGTCACATCTTAAGAAGGAAGCTGTTGAATAATGATCAGAAATGTTAATCTATGAAAAAAAAAAGCAGGCCTGTAAGGCCTGCTATATAGATTATTTAGCTTGTATAAATTCAGCATTTATAACAATTTCAACTTCATCGCTGGCAATAAGACCACCATTGTCCATTGTTTTGCTCCAGCTAACCCCAAAATCTTTACGGTTAATTTCTGTCGAGGCTTTAATACCAATCCGTGTGTTACCCCAAGGATCTTTTATTGGACCTTTTACAGCAAATGGTAAGGCGATCTCTTTGCTTACCCCACGCATAGTTAATGTGCCATGAGCGATATAACCTTTTGCAGTCTTTTCCAGCTTTGTACTTTTAAAAGTCATTTCAGGAAACTGAGCTGCATCAAAAAAATCGGGACTTGCTAAATGTTTGTCTCTTTTTTCATTGTCTGTATTCACGCTTGCAATCTTGATGGCGGCCTCAACAGCAAAATCGGACAGATTATTTTCATCAAAATTTAATGAAACTGAAAAATCAGAAAAATTTCCTGATACAGTAGCAATCACCATGTGATCGACATTGAAACCAACATTACTATGGCTTTTATCAAGATTATAATTTCCAGCAAATGTACTTGAAAATACCGCAAACATTGTGAAAATAATTGTTAAAAATTTACGCATTGCCTTACTCCTTCTTTTTTTTGTTATTTTGAATAATAGAATTTTTCGTTTATAATTTTGCCGTTTTCCCAGGTTTGGATAGCTACCTGAGCTGCATTTACGCGACCCCAATCGGTGTGCGTATAATCCCAAAACCATTCCACCATTGATACGTTATTTGAAATGGCGACATTCTTTACCTCTGCGCCGTGGAACTCTTTAATAGATGAAAAGAATTCTTGTTCCCGTTGACGGTTTGCCTCTTTACCAATTGTTGGCTCGTCTTGATTCTCTTGCATAACGATATTGTCCGCATAATATTCCTCGAAAGCATCGAGAGCTTTACCTTGAAGTATTTTGCTGTTTAAATCATTTACCGCTGTTCTTATATCCATGATAGTTCCTTTCTTATCCTGTTATGTTTTAATTAATTATTATTTTCATTATTTGTGTTGCAACACATAAATAGTTAAAAAAACTCACTCCGCTGTTAAAATTCGATCACAAATTGATATAATTTTTTTTAAGTCATCTTCTCCCAACACGGTTTCAAGTTGTTGGCCGATAAGTTGATATTCACTGTTTATTTCTTCCAGCAGATTAATACCTTTTTGTGTGATTATCGCGACTGACTGACGCATATCATCTGTTGATTTTGATCGCACTACTAATTTTTTTTTGACCAGCTTACTTATTAGCCGGGTTATATCCGGAGAACGGTCCATCATTCTAGCAGATATTTCACAACGTGGATGACCATTTGGATAAACACCTTTTAAAATCCGCAAAATATTAAAATGCTGATACGAAATAGCATTCTTTTCGCAAGCTGCATTATGCATTTCTTTAATTTTATTCGAAGCCAATAAAATACTTAAAACGGCTTCATGTGATAAGCTGTCAAATTTCGATTGTTTTAATCTTTCTCTTACAAATGACATTTTCTTGTTACTCATTTTTATTACTGGGCGCAATATATGGTAAAAAAAAGCGTGTTGCAACACATAAAATATAAAAAAGAAAGGGAACCAAATTTGATTCCCTTAAAAAAATCTATAAAAATGAGTAGGAAAGTCCAACTGCAAGTGTTTGTTTTAACTGGCGTTTCCAGAAAA
Source organism: Calditrichota bacterium (assembly GCA_013112635.1). Classification (NCBI taxonomy): domain Bacteria; kingdom Pseudomonadati; phylum Calditrichota; species Calditrichota bacterium. The sequence continues at coordinate 190,713 of JABFGF010000005.1, forward strand.
TATCTTTATCATAAAGCAGTCGGAAATTAAAACTAACTTTTATAATATCAGTTACTTTTGCAGAAATGGTATTGTCCCAATTGACATCAATTTCATCGGTAGCTTCAAAGTTTGAAAATATCTCAAGTTTACTGTCATACAAAATTGTTTCAGTAAGTTTCATATTTAAATCCGTAACGGACTCGGCACCGATCTCATTTTTGAAATCTTCAATTTTAGTAGTTTCTTTGTCATCGGCATAGCCGGTGAAATCAGTTGTAAAAGTTTGTTTGGCAGCAAGACCAACACGAGTTTTGATTGTTTCGTTTGGCTTAAAACCAACACCAAAACTTTCAGTTAAGTATCCCGGATCAAACAAATTAGAAACAGCAACTTTTGGCGCGTCTGTAGTATACTGATATCCTTTTGTAAATTGCGTTTGCATTGTGGCTGCTGCATAAGGGTTGATTAAAACTCCAAGTTTATAAGTATAAACCGTTTCCAGTTTAATCTCATCAGCCGCTTTGCGTGATCCTAAATCGCCAACTTTTGATTCGCCATATTGCAGTTTTGCAGAATTGGCCCAGTTATATTTTTCTTGATCGTTCTCAAATTTTGCATTTAAATTTGCAGCCCAACTCCATGAATCTTCACCGCCTTGTTGCCAGTCTGTAAACGCATTTTGAGTAAAATTCAGATCACCAATCATACTGTTCTTCCAGCCATAAACAGGTTTTTTTTCTTCTTCTTGTGCAATTGAAAAGTTTGCCAGAATGCCAATCATTAAAAAAATTGAAACTAGTTTTCTCACTATATCCTCCGGTTTATTCCTTTTGTTTATAACCGATGCAGATATAAATACACCGGTAATTGTTTTTATTAATTTTCTTTATAGGTGTGTATGTCCATTTGTGGAAATGGAATGGAAATATTTTGTGCATCAAAAGCAGCTTTTACCGCTTCAGTTGTATCAAAATAAACGCCCCAGTAATCGGCAGCATTTACCCAAACACGGGTTGTAATATCCACAGCGCTATCACCAAGATTGCCAATTGCAATGAAAGGAGCAGGGTCAGCTAATACACGGCTGTCGGAATCGACTATTTTTTTGATAATGTCTTTGGCTTTTTTCATATCATCACCATAACCGATACCAAACACAAAATCAACACGGCGTTGCGGCTCTGTAGAAAAGTTTGTTATCGAACTTCCGGACAGGGCGCCATTTGGGATAATAATTGTTTTGTTATCCGGTGTTTTTAGCGTTGTGGCCAAAACCTCAACAGAGTGAACTGTTCCGGCATGACCTGCTCCGTCAATAAAATCGCCAACCTTAAAAGGCTTAAATATTAATAGAAGTACACCACCTGCAAAATTGCCAAGACTCCCTTGCAGAGCAAAACCAACAGCCAAACCTGCTGCACCAAGTACTGCAACAAATGAGGTCGTTTCAATTCCCAGCATTGAGATAACGCTTATTAGCAGCATAACTTTTAGTGCCATACTGAACAGGCTGCTTAAAAATTTCTGCAATGAACCATCCATATTTGAGCGGGATGACGCTTTATTAAATCCCTTTACAATCATTGAGATTATCCATAATCCTACAATAAGGACCAGAATTGCGGTTACAATTTTGGGAATGTAAAATACTAGTAGTTCAAGCCCCTGATCAGTGTATTGGGCAAGTTTATCCATGAAACCTCCTAATATAAATAATATGAAATTTGTTTATGAATGACTTACGGGGACAATAAGTTAGATTGTGAATGCGCGAATTTAAATTGTGCTGGTATAAAAGTAAAGAGGATTATTTTTTAATTTAACCAAGAGACGTTTTATCGCTAATTCCGTCCCTTGGTTAAAATTGTTATTTTTTCAATTTCTGAATGTGTTCTCTGATTTCATCGATTTTGTCCTTTGGAGGATTTTCATTCTTTTCTTTGAATAGATTTAAGCTTTTTTCATAAGCGTCAATAGCCTGACCATTTTTGTCAATCGCTTCAAATCCTTTGGCAATATAAAAATATAGTTCGGCCTGGTTAACCTGCGAACCATACTTATCTAATAACTTGTGTAGTTTAATAATGCTGTTTGTATAGTATTTTTGAATTTGCAATGCAAGGGCGCCATTCTTTTCCATCAAAAACCAATATACATTTGATGTATCAACTTCTGTACTATCAGAGCCTTTTTTTAATGCACCGTGGACAACACTAACGTTGGCAACACGCAATCGTGTTTTATTTTTGGGTATTTCAATTTTGTCTACTTTTTTTGACATCAGGTATAGAAATAATTCTCTCTCTTGCACTCTCCTCAAATCCGCAATATCAAGAATGGAATTAGAACCAAGGTTAAAAGTTTTTTCATCGCTTGTTTTCAAAATTACTTCTGCATTTTCTCCGGATAGAATTGTGTCAATGTCCTTTAAAATCATTCCTGTTGCCGCAGGATGCCACTTCTCATCCAGGCCATAGCGCACATTTACATCACCTTTTATGGAGACTATTTTAACTCCCGTATCGGAGCCAAAAGAGATTGATGCAAAAAGGAGGATCGTAATTAAAACAAAAAATAGTTTCATTTTTTTCTCCTAAATTCATTTAATTCTTTAATCGACACTTATAATTGTAAACCACCCGTTTTGAATCCCCGACCGGATAACGCCATCCTGTAAATAAGTAGTTGCCCCGGCTTCCCACGCTTTATCGAAGCCAAGGGTAACAAGGGTAGTTTCAATTGGAAGCCAAATAGAACTTTTTCCGGAACTGCTATTTTGAATCACAAATCGTTTTTCATTTGAACTGATTAAGTGGCCCTTTTCCGGAGGAAGACCGGAATCGAACATGAGCAGTAAATGGGCAAGTTCTCTTGAAGGATCTTTTACCTGGATAAAAGCAGTATTAATCCCAATACTTTCCAGCATGGAAGAATAAAGGACCACAAGGTCATCACAATCGCCACTATTTTTTTCGATTGTTTCCTTTGCAAATTGAACATAATCATCTTTATAAAAAGGAATATTCGGGTCGCTTTGATAATACAATCCACTGTTTTGCAGCGTATTAAAAATAGCCCTGGCACTGTTTACATTTACAAGCTCGTCTGATTCTGACGCCGGAACATTTGCCACAATCTCACGACTGTATTTCATTATATCATCATCATCGGGAGTAATAAAAAATCCAAGGCGGTCAATTTGTCCATTCCAGGCATTTCGGCTGTGTACAAAAAGGTTTACACTTACTGTTTTTGAAGTGATGTCACCCGTTCGGGCTTCAATTCTTAAATCGAGAACAGCAGGTTTTCGTTGTGTGGTTTGAAGTAATTTGGGCCCAAACAGCACTTGCACCGGTATGTCTTTTGTTTCATCACGCCCAATTTTTATAAACCCGCTTTCCTGAATACGCTCGGAGTAGCCGGGCATTTCAGAAATAACATTTACTTCGATTGGATAACTGGAAGTATTTGTTAAAGCAACAAGAGCAATAGGATACGTGTTATAGAATTGGTAATAAGCAGGGTAAATATCCTGTACAATAAGCTTTACGTCATCCACCTCATAAATTTGCGGTGTTTTGCCCCACATATATGAAAAACCGATACTGAACTCAGTTCCGCTAAAATCAATAAATGCGTCTTCTGCCTGGTGTATTGCGTGATATTTAAAATCGGCATTCAATGCAAAAGAGGGGCTTATAACAGCATTTATTCCTGTTCCTAAAAAGACACCGGGTTCTGTTTTTGTTTCAGTGGAAACATTAGCACTAAAAATTTGGCTGGTACCAACATTTGATTGGGTGCTAAAATAGGCGCCTGCACCAAGCGAAATGTATGGTTGAAGCATGCTGTTATATTTTGGCGATAGAAGATCGTATCGTGCACCAAATAAAAGCGGGGTTAATGTTGCCGACTCAACACCTGTGCCGGTAAAAGATGCCTTAACTTCTGATTTGGCTACTCCACCAAGGCTGGTTTCCAAAAACCAGTTTCCATCAAGGCGGGAAAAGAAATAAAATGATCCGGAAAACAACGCTGATACAGATACGCCCGGCGCAGCTTCTTTAGGCACATCATGGTTCCAGAAACCAGCCCTTAGGCCAACTCCCATTGAGCGGGAAACACCTTGTGCGGATAAGTTTAGTACGCAGCAGAAAAGTAATATTGGTATGATTGTAGTTATGATTTTTTTCATCTTTTTTCTCTCATGTTGATATTTAAATTTAATCATCTTTATATCAATTCCATATGAATTTTTTTTAATCAGTTTGAATTATAAATTCTTCCAATACTTGTCAGTCTTGATACTATTTCAGGATGGCCGGTATAATACAATGAACCTGCACTATTAAGGGTCGCATTAAGATAATCCGAAACATTCACATGGGCATTTCCGGCGCTGTTTAGCGTAATATGCGTTGTATCTGTGGAAAGTGAATTTGCAACAAGATTACCGGCGGAATATAAGTTTGCTATGTGTAAATTTGCCGATCCTTTTAATAAAAGATTTCCTGCACTAAATAAATCTGAATATATTTCCTCAGCCTCAAGCTCAAGGCTAATATTCCCGGCACTTGTCAATACAAAGTCCACTTTGTCAACATAAAATTTGTTTTGTCCATCAATATTTCCAGCGCTACTTGTTTTCAATGATTTTAGTTCAGGAATTGTAATATCAAAAGTCAGATCAAAATTGGAAAGGCTTTTGTCAGATTCAATCGATATAATCAATTCTTCATTTACTACTTCGGTCTTAATATATTCAAGAATATTATCATCTGTAGTCACCACAACTTTCAAAGAATCGCCATAAGTAAGTTTTACAAGCCCAACAGTTGCATGGTTAATTGAATGGAATTGAGGCATTTCACGTTCCTCGGCTATAACGTTTCCAGAGCCATGAATTTTGTCTTTATCATCCCAATCCCAATCTGAACAGGTAGAGCAATTATTATTTTCACATCCCCAGCTAATAATTAAAAAGGTTAGTAAAAAAAAGAATGCTATAAATTTGTGAAGTGCTGTTGCAATATTTGTAAATAAAATGTTATACATTTTAATTCTCCTCTATGTGTGAATTGTTTGTTCGATTAATTTGTTGCATCTGTTTACGCAAATGGAATGCCAGGATATCCCAGGTGAAAAATTATGTGTATAACTTATTGATATTAAACGCATTAAGAGAAAATGCTGTTTTCAGAATGAGTGAGGGAAAAGTGCGGAGTAAAATTTGTATCGCGGAAAAATTCCGCAAATATTGTTGACCAGTACTGATTATTTATTCAAATGATTTAGTACTTTTTCTAAAAAGGGATGATATTTTTTTGGAAGGCCTTTAAATGCAGAAATTGTTTGATCTTTACTGTCAAGGTTATTCAGGTAAGTGCTTATTTTTGTTTTTACTAAATCAATAATTTCAGCGTCTTTTGAATCTGCAATATTTTTTGCAGCAAGATCAATATCAAAGTTTGCATTTACCAGATATTCAAAACAGATACCTCGGAAATATTCGGTAATAGTACCACGATCACGCTTACCAAGTAACTGTGCCGTTTGCGAAATTGATGACCGGGAAAAATTGAGTGACCTCATGGTTTCAATAATCTGCTTTTCTAATGACATGTGAATTGCAGTTTCTTTCAAAGCTGAATTTTCTGGAAATGGATCGTCAAAGTCACTTTTCTTTATTATATTTCGATTATCGCTTTGAACTATTATTGCAGCTCGCTGAACCTTATTTTCCAATTCACGGACATTGCCAGGCCAGTTGTATTGTTGCAATGCTTTTATTGCCTGCTCAGAAATTTCCAGCTCATAATTATATTTTTTAAGAAAGAATTGGGCAAGCAAAGGAATGTCGTTTTGCCTTTCGCGAAGAGCCGGTAAGTTAACCGGAAACCCATTGAGCCTGTAAAAAAGATCGGTGCGGAATTTTTCTTGTTCTATTTCATCATTAAGATTTTTATTTGTAGCTGCGATAACCCTAATATTTGTTGTTAGTGTTTTTTCACCACCAATTCTTTCAAAAGTCGATTCTTGTAAAACCCTCAGTAATTTTGCCTGGAATGCATTTGATGTCTCGCTGATTTCATCAAGAAAAATGCTCCCGCCATCGGCCATTTCAAACCGTCCACGCCGAAGTGTACTGGCACCTGTAAAACTTCCTCTTTCATGGCCAAACAATTCACTCTCCAGCAATGTTTCGCTAAGGGCGCTGCAGTTTACTGCAACAAAGGGCTGGTTTTTTCTAATGCTGTTGCTGTGGATTGCCCGGGCTATCATTTCTTTGCCGGTTCCAGTTTCGCCCATAATTAAAACAGGAATATCACTTTTGCTTACTTTTAAAACCAGCTCCAGTGTTTTTAACATAGGGCTTTTTTCTGAGTGAACAATATCTTTAAAACTGGCAGCAATTGTAGATTTGTTTTCTTGTGGTTTGTGATAAATTTTTAGGTCTTCAATATCTTTTTCAAGTTGGAGAATTTCTCGTTTTCTTTGATTGGCCAAATCTTTTAATTCGTCTGAACTAATCTCTTGCTGATTTAATTTTTCCACTGCTTCTTTAAGTTGATTTTCTTTATAACTTAACTGTTCATTCATCAATTTGTTAAGAGAAGATTGTTGCTCGTTTTTTTGGTAAAACCGATCTGTTAAGAAATAAGTGAAAGCGGAAAGAAAGGCCAAAGTTGGGTAGAAAATTGGAACAATTAGGTTTTGAACTGAAAAAGCTGTTTGCGATAAAACCCAAAACAGAATAATAAGCCCACTGCTGAAAATGATAAATGATTTATCTGATTTTATAAAATTAATAAAATAGGATCCTATCAGGATTATAATCAAAAGGGATAGTTGAATTATGTAAGAAACCTGTACCAGGAAATTTTTATTAATCAGGTTTTCAGCAACTGTTAAATGAATTAATGACGCAGGAAATGCATTTGTGAGTGGCGTACTTTTTAAGGTAGAAACTCCCGGGGCTGTAACTGTTACTAACACCAGCTTATTTTCAAAATCAATAGAATCCGGCGCTGTTGAATATTTTTTTAATAGTTCTACAAAACTGATGGATTGAATCTGATTAAGATCTCCAAAATGATTTAAGTAAAGAATGTTTTCAGGGTTTTCATTATCCCCACTTTCAAACATTCGGGCGATTTGTGTACCAAAAGAATAGTAGGTCTCATCTCCATTTAAAGCCTTTAAAGGAACCTTTAGCACATTCCCCGATTTTGCAAAATTACTAAATCCAACGGCTGCGGCGTTTTCTCTAAATTGTTTTATTGGATATGTGGGGTTTTCGCCAATATAGAAAAGGTTTTCAGAATGCGCTTCTTGAGGAAGTAACTCAGAAAAAACCATAGGCAGGCAAACATTTCCGGAAGATTGTAAAAACGTGGAAAAGGTTTGATCAAATTCTGGGTGCCTGTTATCGGCTTTGCCAAAAAGCAAATCAATTGCAATTACCTTTGCGTTTGATGACTTTAAAATATGAACCAGATAACTGTAATAATCGCGGGTTAATGGCCAGCCACCTAATGCTTCTAAGTCTTCATCACCGATATAAACTACAACAAACTTTTCTCCCACCGGGCGATTGCCACGTATTTTTGTTTGCAGGCTAATTAAAGCATCATCAACAGGTTCATCCCAGGGCAATGGCAAATAAGCTAAGAAACCAAATAGGAAAATTAATAGAATTGTTGCAGATATTTTTTTATCCAGAATACCTGAAAAATTTGGAAGCATCTGAACCTGCTTGAAATGTGAAGGGAATATTATCAACAGAATTTATTACTTTGGATTGTTTTTTACAATTCTAAGAACAGACATTGAAAACAAAATAATTGGTGATTTTAACCAGATTTTGCACCTGCTTACCCGATACCAAGTGTTAATAAACGATTTAAAAAAATGGCACATAATGCAAAAATTACCAATTGTTTGGATATTCGGGTTTCAAGATTAGGTTTTGATACATGGTGGCTTTTTGCTTTAAGAATCATTGGGAATGAAATCATTATCACATAGGGGCTGGTTGCTGGATATATTATACTTAAAATTGCGACAACTGGAAATGCCAAAACTGTATTTATAAGACTTCCGATAATAATTGGGAAAAACATTAGTCGATATACATATTTAACTCTTGAATCCATTTTACACGGCATTGGAATAAAATTGGCAAAGTTCTTCGCAACGTTTAAAATAACCCATATTAGCGTGATAAAACCTACCACAGCAATGATGGCCCTGATGGTGAAATCCATATTTAGGAGTTCAGCAACCTTTCCTGTATCTCCTATTGTACTAAACGGTGTAATTATCAGATAACCAAAGAAATTGACAAAACCTAACAAACTTAACCAAAGGAAGAATAAATGATTTGAGGTATTACGTTTACTTTTGATAACAATTAATGCAAATATGATTCCTTGAACCGCACTGATAACAGGCCCTGCAAAGGCTGAAATTATTTTTACTTTTATATCTAAAATCTGATTGGGTGTTTGAACAAAATTATGAAATAGTGTTGGATCTGCACCATAAAACACATATGACAGATAGTGTCCAAGTTCATGAAAAACGGTTGTAATAATAAACGCCGTCACAAAGGCAAGTAATGAATTGATAAAAATGTTTGTATTGGATTTTGTCATAAAATGCTAATTTCCCAGATGATAGTTGAAAATTAAATTAATCAAAACCAGGCTCCCGCGAGCAAATACGCCTACAAGATATTGTTATACTACGATCAGTGTAGTAGCCATGAATTATGATATTCTTTTTTTACCTGGCTTAGATCATTCCAACCTAGTAATTTTAAAATAATTCTATCTAGTAATATCTCTAATCTTATAACTTCACTTATAATAATATCAATCTCAATTTTAGATGATGAATGAAATAATGTGTCCCTAGTCTTTATTAAAGTGAAATCACTATCTTTTGGATAAATATCTTTCCAAGTGATATCTAATTCACTAAAAAGATTAAATAGAACAGTTTTCACTGATGGACGATTTAATTCTGGTAATTTTATTTTGATTTCATCAAGAATATCATTTTCAACTATTTCAGTTTCAATTAAAGCGGATATTTTTGAGCGAAGTTTTTTGAAATCTTTATCGGATAAATTTTTACTTAATTTTCTTTGTAGGGCAAACGAATCTTTTAATTTTTCTAAACTTAAAAATAACGTAGTAAATTGTTCTTCTACATGCTTACTCTTTTGGCTTGCAATAAAATATGTTAGAGCCATTCTTATATCGAAATTTGAGTCATTTAAAGATTTTATGCTTTTATCAAAAAACTTTTTGTTTTTATATATGTTAATTGGAAATTTATCTGGATAAATAGTTTTATGCTCAACATCTCGAGACTTTTGAAAGAATTTGACAATTGAATTACTCGAACTTAAATAATAGCCATACCAGTCAATCCAACTTTTGCTCAAATATGATGATAGTAATAGTAAATCATCACAAATAGATTTACTTTTCTCAATAAAGCAATCATCACTTAATATTTCAATTGGCAATTCTGTTTCAACAGTTAAAATGTATTTATTTGTTGAAATATCAAAATTAGAAGTATCTGTGTTATCACTCTCGGAGAAAACCCGTTGAGTTATATAAATGAGAAAATCGTTGTCGATATCAAAATATAGCTTTTGAAAATGATCATAATATTCTCCGCTATCATTTTTTTCAATGGTTTTTCGAACATTCCAAACATCATGAGGGCCATCTAAAAAATATGTAATTATTCTTTTTTTTGACTCCGAATTAAACGAATGGACTATTTTTAAATCCAACAACTCAAATCTACCAATCTCAAAATTCATTCTGTCTTTAGGATCTCTGGAAGTATCTTTTCCGGAAATCCCTCTTAAACTCAATTTAGAACTAGATATAATTTCATCGTCAAATTCTGCAATCAAATTTAAGTAACTAGCACTACTATTTATCAAGTTGATTAGGGTTTTGTAGTTTTCATTTGTACCAAATATTTTTCCAGTTATTTTTGATCTATTCAGTAATGAATAATAAACTTCAAATTGTAAGTTATCTACAAAAATTCTTTCATCATTGATATTACCAATAAACTCAATTTTTTCTAAAAACAATTCTTCTTTTCGATTCATTTTTTCGAGTGTTAAAAATAAAGCAGTATCATAATACTATCCGGTTGCAAACTGTTTTGCACCAACTCAACGTAAATAACTTATTAAAAAACAACTACTTTTTCAAACAGGGTGATATCCTAGGAAAATCAGATATTTTCAAATCAAATAATAATTATCAGGTAGGTGATTGAAAAAAAATAGTTTAGCCGGAAATGGAATATTGTAGACAGATATTATCGTGTCAAAATTTCGGTGAGCAATTTTTTACGCTCTTTATTTGAAAACTTACCCCAATGCTCAATTTCATCAATCGTTCGTTTGCAGCCCTTACATAATCCGCTTTTCTTGGACATTTTACAATTACTATTGCAAGGGGACTTTATTTTTTTAGATTTTCCCATTTATAATCTTTTATATTTTTTGAGATTGATGTTCAGTCGTTAAGTTATCTTGAAAACTTTATTTAAAGTGGCTTCATGGATTTCTTTAGCAGCACGCAAACCAGAAACAAGAGCTCCCTGAATCCAACCATGATTATCCGAAGCATGTTCACCAGCGAAATGAATTCGATCTTCCGGTTTGCCAATATGGGAAGCAAGCGAAGCATCCTGGCTTGCAGTGGGAGAAGCCCAGGCACCGCCTGACCATTCATCAAGAGTCCAGGAATGAGAGGTATAGTCCTCTTCATAATTTTCAATACCTGGGAAAGCACTTTTCCAGCGGTCAATAACGTGTTGCTTTTGGTTTTCAAAGTTTTTTTTATCCGCTTCCAAAGCCCGGTTTCCTCTTAAGTAGGATAATAGCATGGCCTTGGGCCCGGAAGTATCCCATGTCGGTTGCCAAATTTCTTCAGGTAAATCGCTATTGCCCCAACCATTTAATTGCTCGTCTTCCCAAAAACGTTTTGTAAACTGAATAAAAATTCTTGAAGATGCACGATAGTTATAGCCACCTGTGCTTGCTTCTATTTTTTCCGTAGAAAGGGCCGGTGTAAACTTTATTCGATTAAGAATTGGCAAAGGAACGGTGCATAAAACCCTGTCTGCTGAAAATTCTTCACCACTGGAAAGCCTAACAATTACCTGCTCAGTTCCCTGATTAATGAAAACAACAGGTGATTGTAATTGAATTTTTCCGGCGAGTGATCCTGCGAAAGCCTGAGGCAAAGAATCCATGCCACCTTTTATTTTAGAATAGTCTTTACGGTTTATTAATCCACCTGGCCAGGGCGGAGTATTAAGATAATCATTGGCTGCAATGAGGGTGCGTTTGTTGGATGTTAAGTTTATGTAACTCCCGGATTTGGGATAAAAGGGATCTAACTGAAGTCCAAAATATTCGGCGTAGCCGATTGTGAGATCATGATCCGGTGGAATTCTGGCTGCTCCGGCTTCTGCAAAATATCCATCAGAGAATGGTTCACGAAGCGTCAAAACTCTTCCACCGACACGGTCTCTTGCTTCAAAAATTGTTACCTCGTGGCCCGCTTGAGAAAGCTCAAAAGCAGCGGCTAATCCGGAAATGCCGGCACCAATAATAATTACTTTTTTTGTTGAATAACTTCCAATTAGCTTTCCCGGAGACTCGGGATTTGATCCCAATGAATTTTCACTGCAAGAGGCCAAAGCAAATCCTGAAGCAAGCATCATACTTTTACTAATAAACTCACGACGTGATATCTCACTTTTTTGTGAGTGTTCAAACAGAAATTTATAAATAATATTATCAATCATGCCTGTTAGCTTTATTCAAAATATACGCTATAAGCGTCAAGGTATTCTTTAACTTTTATGGCTTGCTCTTGGCCCAATTCCAAATTATTTGAAGATGAAAGCGAATCGACCGCCGGGATATAGCCCATCATGAAAACATGAAGCTGATCATGTGCGGCACCATCCATTGTACAGCCTTTTAAAAGCTCATTTACCTGGCCGCGTAATTCCACGCCAACACCTTGTAAGCCTTCAATTGAGCTATGATCTGAGGCGGAAAAGGTGGAAGCCATTTTTTTAAAGCTGGATCGTGTATGCTCATCCATCAGCCATTTTTGGCCATCGTTTAATTGCATCCCGGAAATGGAATCAGCTATTTGATGTGCGTGAATTTCACTGTTGTTTTGTTCTGAATCAACTTTTGAGTGCTTATTATTTCCACATGCTAAGATGAAAATTGTTAATAAAATAAAGATTATAATTCCAGAAAACCGGATACTCATTTTAATCTCCAGGTTAAGTTTATGGATAAAAGATAAAGTAAAATTTGGATGATATTTAACAATCTAACCTAAACATTTTTTGGTACTTTTAAAAGAATATTCGCCAGATTTGGGCTACAAAAAAAGTAACAATTAAACCAAGCGCTACAGGCATTAAAGCCGAAAACCAGGTCCATTTAGCGCTGCCGGTTTCTTTGTAAATGGTGTAGATTGTTGTTGAGCAGGGATTATGCAGCAGGCTAAAAAGCATAAGGTTAACTGCTGTTAAAAGCGTCCAGTTGGCCTGGCTAAAAAGAGATTTATAAGCGTTATCATCAGTAAGCTCAAACATGACGCCGGTACCTTCACCCATACCTGCAATATTTAAACTAAGTACAGTTAGCATTAATATAACAGGGATTACGATTTCATTGGCCGGGATTGCGATCACGTAAGCAAGCAAAATTACGCCGTTTAACCCGATAAGCCAGCCAAAAGAATCCAGAAATAAAATAACATGTTCGGCAATGCTCAAATCGCCGATGGAAATATTTGCTAAAAGCCAGATTACGGCACCGGCAGGCATGGCAAAAACAACGGCCCGCCATAAAACGATTAGTGTGCGGTCAATTAACGAGGTGTAAATTGTTTGCCAAATTTGTGGTGGTCGGTATGGTGGCAGCTCCAGGCTAAAAGTAGATGCTTCGCCTTTTAGGATTGTTTTGGAAAGACCCCATGAAACAAGAAATGTAAAGAATATTCCCAGAAGGGCAATGCCAACAACCGACATGGCTGATACAAATCCAGCCATTGCAGGTGGAGCGATTGCCCCAATAAACAAAGAGGCGATTAATATTTGTGTTGGCCAGCGCCCGTTGCATAAAGAAAAATTATTGGTGATAATGGCAATCAGTCTTTCACGAGGACTATCGATGATACGCGTAGCCACGATGCCGGCAGCATTACAGCCATAACCCATACTCATTGTTAAAGCCTGTTTGCCATGCGCTCCTGATTTGCGGAATAAATTATCCAGGTTAAAAGCAATTCGCGGGAGATATCCAAAATCTTCCAGCAAGGTGAAAATAGGAAAAAAGATAGCCATCGGCGGTAGCATTACAGCAATAACCCAGGCAGAGGCCAGGTAAATCCCATCTACCAGCAACCCGGTGATAAAATCAGGCGATCCCATCGAAATGAAAAATGATTTTACGATTGGGTGCAGGAAATCGATCAAAAATTCCGCCAGCATCCCGGATGGATAATTGGCCCCTTCGATGGTAATCCAAAACACTGCAGTTAAAATAATCAGCATTACAGGGAAGCCACTTATAGGACTGGTTAATATTTTATCTAAAGTCCGCTCCCAGCTAAAACGTCCCTTTTTACCGGATTTTATAATTACTTTGTCGCTTATTCTTCCTGCGTCTGCATAAAGGTTATTCATCAGGTTGTCATGCAGGTCATCACCAATTTCCCAACGCAGGGATTGTGCTGTTTTGAGTATTTTTTCGTTTGTAAGATTGCTCATTTTTTTTTCCATTAAAATATATTCTGAAACAAGCTGGATATTCCAATATTAAAATACCAGCTCTCAATGTCACTATTTAAAGATTTGCCAACTGACAGATCTATCTGTGATAGCGGTGCGGCCATCCAGGTAATTCCACCATCAAATAGAATATTAAGGTCTGTGTCTTGCGGTTTGCTGCCATATATTTCCAGATAGGATCCAAAAGTTTCAGTTAAATCAACTCCGGCAGCTACAGAGTATTTAAAATTAAAACCGGAACCATCAACAAAGTCACCACCTGCGTTAATACCCAAGCTAAACCTGTCGGATAGAGATTTTTCCAAAGCCATCAAAAATCCGGGTTCAGCTTTTTCATCTGAATCGTTTCCAAAAGGCGGGAAAGATACTTGAGCTATTAATGCCATTTCCGGCATGTTTGCGGTTTCTTCAAAAAGATGAATTTTGGTGCCTAGTTGCAAAGCGATTGTTTTTTCAAAATCATTATTAGAATTAAATCTATTCAGATTGTAGCTGCTTCCAATTCGAAGTTCGGCTTCCTGGAAAAGCCCAAAACGAAATAATGTACCGGCAATTTCGTATGATTCAGCCGGATCTTCATTTTGATATAAAAGACCGCTTTCTACCTGTAAGCTGTTTTTAGGTACAACTACTGCAGATTCTGTTTGGTCTGGCCTGTCTGTTACAAGCTCTGTAGCTTGAGCGTGCACAAGGTTTAATATTAAAATCAGAGAAATGTAGATTGTAATTCTCATATTTTTTCTTTTATTTTGCTGTTCAATGCAAATTCCAGTTCATTATTTTGCATAGCTTCTTCAATGTGTTTATCACCTTCCAGCAAACGCAGGGCCAGCCAACGTGCATTGTCAATTCCCTTGTATTGATTTTCAATTTGGCTTGCCAGTTGTGCAATAGCTTTATCCAACTTTCGTGAACTGTCTTTCCTGCGAAAAGGTTTACAGACAAATTTGCCACTGGCCACCTCATCAATTTTGGTTAACAGTTCTGGAATCCCTTTTCCACTGCGTGCAGATGTTGGAACTACAGGAATTCCTAATTCCTTTGAGAGGAGCCTGTCATCAATTTCAATTTTATGGCGCTGCGCTTCGTCTATTAAGTTGAGGCATAAAACTGCCCTATTTGTAATTTCCAAAACCTGTAAAACAAGATTGAGGTTACGCTCCAGCCGGGTTGCATCGGCAACAATAACTGTTACGTCCGGTTGGCCAAACAGTATAAAATTTCTTGCTACTTCTTCATCGGTGCTGGTTGAAAGAAGGGAATAAGTACCCGGCAGATCAATCAGTTTGTATTTATTATCATTGTATTCAAAACCACCTTCCGCCCGAGTAACAGTTTTTCCCGGCCAATTGCCGGTATGTTGGCGTAAACCGGTGAGGCTATTAAATACGGTGCTTTTACCAGTGTTGGGATTTCCTGCCAAAGCTAAGGCAAAATCCCAGTTATCCATATTTATACCAAGCCTTTTTAGCTGGCTTTTGTTATGAACGGCACAGGTTTCGCAATTTGGGTTGGTCATTTTTATCTTTCTGTAGAGACGCGATTAATCGCGTCTCTACGTTTTTTCACGGTAATCAGGTTCCATGTTTGTTATTAATCGCGTCTCTACGTTTTTACACGGTAATCAGGTTCCATGTTTTTGTTATTAATCGCGTCTCTACGTTTTTAACACCGGTTAATGGATTTAATTATTTTTTTTAATTCGAACCACTCGGGCCTGATCATCTCGCAAGGCAATCATTGCACCACGGATGTTATATGCTGTAGGGTTTTTTCCTGCACTTTGTAATTCACTTGTAACCACTGTTCCGGGAATGATGCCCAAATCCATAAGACGCCGTCTTTGCATTCCACGGCACGATTTTGAAATCATCACAACTTCACCGGATTCACCGACAGCTAAGTCTGAAAGTGATTTAGAGGGGACTTCTATTTGCTGATCTTTTGATATCTGGATCGTGGTGATATTTGCGGCCACAATTGGAGCCAGAACAATCTCTTCACCTTCAGATGTGAAACGGATTTTTGAAGAGGACTTTTCTAACAAGTGAATTTGCATTCCCGGATTTAATCCTTCTGCTACAAGCTGGGCATATAATGCAGGTGGTTCATCTTCAATGTGGGTGATTATTGCAAACTCACCTTCTATAAGTTCGGATAGAGGTTTGCCTTTTTGCGGTGGTATTTCACCTTTAGCTGTTGGGATTGGATCACCATGAGGATCAAATGCCGGGTTGCCCATATGTTGAGCCAGTTGTTCTGCCTGGGCATTGGTTGTCGTATGCTCGCGCAGTTCCGCCTCTTTGTGCCACTCCATTTCCGAAAGGCCTGTTTCATCTGCAAAATAGCGCTCCCACAAGCGGTGCATGCGGATAATCTTTAAAGCATATGTCCGGCCTTCATTGGTCAGGTTAAATTTTGACACATCAAAAATGACCAGGTTCATCCCGCTTAATTTTTCCAAGAGAATGGCTGTTTTTTCCTGACTTAACTCCAGGGCCCCGGATATACTTTTTAGGGTACTTGGCTTGTTGCGGTATTCATGATCATATAATTGTTTCAGCGTATCTTCCATCATAACGCGATCGGTGTTGCGCTTACCAATTTTGAATTGCCAGAACATGCCTTTTTCCGGCCAGAATAAAAGGCCCAGGATAATTGCAATCACAAAAGCGTATGTTAAAGCTATAATCGGATCTATCATTTTTTACCTCAAAATTTGAATTTAGAACTTATCTGGTAAAAATATTTTGTTCAACACAGAGGCCGCAAAGAAAACGAATAAAAAAATAAAAGAAAATTCAGGGTTCGTTTCATCGCTTACTTAAATATTTTTATCCCCAACTGATAACCCTTTTACCCTTAAAACGAAGTTTCATGAAAAGTACTTTTATCTCAGTGATTCTCTGTGTCTCTGTGGTGATAATTTTTTGGTTCGTAGCAAAAGTCAGGAACACAAGCATCCAGCATCTATAAAATCACCTGGACTAACAGCATCGCGCAAAAACCAATCGTGAAAAACCATGCAGTTTTGGATGGGCTTTCCTGTTCCAATGCAACCGGGATCAATTCCAATAAAACGAGGTAGATCATAGCTCCGGCAGCAAAACCCATTAATACCGGCATCAATGGCTGAAAAAACCAGGATGCTAAACTTGCCGGTATGGCTGCAATCGGTTGCGGTATGCTTGTTAAAACAGCTGCCCAGAAACAGCGATTTATGGTCGCTCCCGCAGCACGCATCGGGATTGCTACTGCCAAGCCTTCAGGGATATTATGGATTCCTATTGCTAATGCAATGTATGATCCAAAATCAGTGTCAAAAACTTCACCGGATGCATAGCCTACGCCAACTGCAATTCCTTCCGGGATACTGTGGATGGCCATAGCTAAAAAAATTAATAATTGCCCGCGTGTACTGGCCTTAGTTTTGTTCGATCCATCAAAGTTTGTTTCCATTTTTGCATGGGCAAACCAGATGAAAGCTGCGCCCAACCCGATTCCAATAATTATTGGTGCAACATCATTAAATGAAAGATGGGTGCCGGAAGTACTTAACCCGGGCAAAAGTAAATTATAAACCGAGGCAGAAAACATAAGGCCACCGGCAATACCGTAACCCAAACCTGTTCTTTTTTCCAGGTTTAGTTTTGGAAACAGTAATGGAAGTACGCCCAGACCGCAAGCAAGACTGGCCAGGATTCCGGCTATAAATGAATCAAATACAATATTAACAGGCATTGGCATTTTTCCTTTGATGTAAATATAGAAATAGAAATTAGGTTAATCAAATAAAAAATTAGATAAGACTAACTTTTAAATATTCTAAACTAAAACGTGTGGTTTTTTCCGCGATTAGTACCATTTTGTTTTCAATATAACTTTTTTATAAATTTTTCGTGTAATGCTTTTTTGTTAAATAAAATTATAGTTAATTATAAAAGATTCCGGACGATACATAAACAATCTTCTTTTTGTAATATATCCCAAGTAATTTTATCATTTAAATATTTATAGGAAACGTAATGCATTTTGTAGAAACAAAGGTTAATAGAGTTGTAATACTTACTGTAAAAGGGAATCTGGTTCAGAAAGATGAAACAGATAAATTGCAGGAAAAAATTCTCAGCATTTTAAATAAAGATAGAAAATATCTTGTGATTGATTTAAAACAGGTTAGCATGATCACCAGTTTGGGAATTGGTGGGTTGATTCGTGCTTTAAGGACTGTGCGAGAGAAAGATGGTGATTTGAAGCTTTCTTCTGTTAATGCCAGTGTCCGTAAGGTTTTTACAATCACAAAGCTGGAAGAAATAATTGAAATTTTCGATACCTCGGATGAAGCTGTAAAAAGTTTCGAGTAGGACTTCAGCTTTTTAACTCATCAATAAAATCCCGGAATTTATCCATTATTGTTTTCGGTTCTGTATCAATGCCAAAATCTTCAGGATGAATAATTTTTAGCACATTTGTCCATCCAGGGAAGCCTTCTAAATTTCTATCATCGATAAATAGTTCCGCGTCAATTTTGCGGCTTGCTTTTGAATTATCAAACTCTTCCTCAGGAAAGCTTTTATTTACAGCATAAAATTCGATACCATTATCTTTGCAAAATTGGACAGCTTCATCAAGCTCTTTGCCGCTGCGGTAGGTCCATAAAATAAGTTTGTGTTTGCGATCCTGAAGTTCTTTCAAAGCTTCAAAAGCAAATAGTATGGTTTTCCCAATTTCGGGATATTTATGTTCTACAATGGTCCCGTCAAAATCTACTGCAATTTTCATAAAAACTTGATCCTTTGATACTTGACGCTGGATACGCTTTTCGCACAACGCCTTTCGGTTCTTTTATATAACTATTGAGCCTTTTTTCTTTAATGCTTCTTCCACATAATCAAATGTTGAAAGTACTTCCGGCTTGCCATTGACTATTGCCACATCGTGTTCAAAATGTGCTGAGGGTTTTTTGTCTGCAGTGATG
Organism: Calditrichota bacterium; assembly: GCA_013112635.1. Classification (NCBI taxonomy): domain Bacteria; kingdom Pseudomonadati; phylum Calditrichota; species Calditrichota bacterium. The sequence goes on from JABFGF010000005.1 coordinate 209,545, forward strand.
ATTGTCCAGCCATCATTCAGCTGGATAACATTTTTCGTACCCATATTTATCATTGGCTCGATGGCCAGCACCATTCCATTTTTTAAACGTGTCCCTTTGCCCCTTTTGCCATAATTGGGAACCTGAGGTTCTTCGTGTAAATGTTTGCCAACACCATGACCAACCAGTTCGCGCACTACACCAAAGCCATTACTTTCTGCATGTTCCTGAATGTGGTATGCAATGTCACCGATTTTATTTTTATCTTTGGCAAAGCTAATTCCAATGTCGAGACATTCTTTGGTAACTTTAAGAAGCCTTAAAACCTGTAGATTGGTTTCACCAACGACAAAAGTGTAGGCATGATCACCATAAAAGCCGTTTAGTTTTACGCCACAATCCACCGAAACAATTTCACCATTTTCCAACGGTTTTTTTGACGGGATTCCATGGACAACTTCTTCATTGCGAGACATACATAATGTGGCCGGAAATGGTGTTTTGCTTCCGGCATAACCCTTAAAAGCAGGTTTCCCGCCATTGTCTTGGATAAATTCTTCGGCCAACTTATCCAGTTCGAGTGTGGTTACACCGGGTTCAATTTTTCCTGCGACAAGCCCCAGAGTTTTGGAAACAAGCCTGGCGCTTTTGCGAATTTCTTCAATGTCTTTTTTTGAATAATATCTAATCAATTATTTTCTTTCTTTTAATTCTTGCCCATACTCATACTCTTACTCTTGCTCACTTGAAACTTGAAACTTGAAACTTGAAACTTGAAACTTGAAACTTGAAACTTGAAACTTGAAACTTGAAACTTGAAACTTGAAACTTGAAACTTGAAACTTGAAACTTTTAGAAAGTATTTAAGATAATCAATTTTACGCGCCCGAGTCTAATAAATGTTTGGGAGAAGTTCAATTAATTTGTTTTGTTTATTTTTTATATGATAGGGTTATTGTTAATCCCATATATAAAAATAACAGTCTTATTTCTATAATGGATATTCGCCACATATTGAAATTGAAGTTTGTAAAAGCAGTTGTTTTTTAATATGTTATGGATGTTGTATTTCAAAATAATCTGCCCCAAATGATACAATATTAACGTTTTGATAGATTATAGCATAATTAAGGAGAGTTATGATTTATAAAAAAACATATAAAAGTCATAGTATGCTCAATAAAAGAGCGACTAATTCTACTGAAAGAATAGACACTTTAAGAAAAAAATTCAATAATTGTTTAAAAGATAAATTCAAAGATATAGTTGTTTATTGTGTTGGATCAATTGGAAGAGGGGAAGTTGGTAATGTTTCTAATTTAGATTTATTTATTCTATCAAAACATGAACAAAAAGATATCAGCAAATTAGACGAATTACTTTTACTAGCTGAAATAATAAACATAAATCAACAATTAGATTATCCTGATTTTAGCAATGATGGAAGATTTCTGAAAGTATATTCGTTAAAAGACATGTTAGGGAAGTTGGATTCTCCATTAGATGATTACGAAAATTCATTTACTGCAAGAATGCTTCTTTTGCTAGAAAGTAAAGCAATTCATAACAATGAATTATATGAGACTTTTATAGTTGAAATAGTTGATCACTATTTTAGAGATAAAAAAGATACTGATAAATTTAAACCATTATTTTTGTTAAACGATATTCTTAGATATTGGAGAACCCTTTGTTTAAATTATGAAAAAACTAGGAATGACAAAATAAAACCTTGGAGAAAGAAAAATATTAATTTGAAATATAGTAGGATGTTGACCATTTTTGGAACAATTCTTCCAATTGTAGCTTTACCTGTAAAAAATCGTGATCAATTTATTGAGCTAACAAAGCTTACGCCGTTGGAGAGGTTCTCTTATGGTTTAGATATTATCGGCTCATATAAAACAGATAAAGACTATCAAAAATTTTTAGATTTATATGAAAATTTTTTATTTTGTAAAGAAAATGAAAAAAAAGAAGAACTGACAGAAAAGTGTAGATGTAATGCAGAGAATTTTTCTGACTATATATATGGTGCATTAATGCATGAGAGTATAAATAATGAACTAAAGAAATATTGGTGCTGTAGTTTATGTATTTTCTATTTTTAGAAATTTTAGAAAACGATATTGTTTTTATTCTAAACTCACTGAGGAGTATTTTTAGTCAGAAAGAAAAAAAGGCTAGTATTCATATTACTATAAGAGGCCCTGAGAAAGAACCAATAATAAATGAAAAAAAATTTAATGACTTTCTTTCGCCACCTCCCCAAATTGGAATTAGAACTCCAGGTATTTTTTCATTTAAGAACCAATATTATTTGTACTTAACTGTTTATTGTCCTGAAATGAAAGGTAGTCCAATCTGGAAAAAGCCGGATTTTCAAGGAACGTTTAATCCACACATTACAATAATGGAAACGGATGATAAAGTTTTAATTAACAAAGTTTATAAATTTATGAAAACCGAAAACATATCTCTTCTATCCTCAAACTATAGGTATACTTTATACAAACAAAAACAAAACGAACTATTTGATTTCACTAATCTTAATAAAAAGAATACTGATTTAGGTGAACTTCTTTCAAGGAGGAGAATAAGGCCTGGTTTATTAGAAAGAGCTGTTTCTTTAATGAGCAATTATCATAAGGAAACTGAAGAGTTTTTACATGCTAACAATAGCGTTAAGTAGGAATTTAGCCACCGAGGCATGATTTCTAGTTGTAAGTTTTTACACCGTTAAATCATCATATGCTCAACATTGTTTTAGGTTTTACAATTATTCAAACCTTACACTCATCTTCACAGCCACACTCTTTACCAGCTGCTTTTTCGAAAGCCTCTTTGCCTTCTTTTACAGAAAACCAAATTAGTCCGGCGGCACCCAAAATATCAAAATAAGCAATGCCGGTAAACTCAAATAGCAGGCTTGAGGCCAGCAGAATAAAAGACATATACATGCACACCAGGTTGCAGTTTGCATCCGCGATAATGGCATCTGAGCCCAGTTTGCGGCCAACATCTTTTTTTAGTTTTATCAAAAGCCACATGCTAAAAATAGAAATGCTGCTGATAATAATTCCAGACAAAGTTGTTTCGGGCGATCGCTGTTCAATAAGGCCAATCACCGCCCCGGCAGCCAGTGCAAAGGCAAGGGCATAAAAGGACCAACCGGTAATTTTTAGGGCAAGAATTTCAAACGGGCTTCTTTCCAGCGATGAATCATTTTTTAAACGGTAGGTCATATTTACAATGCCAAGAGCCGAAATGGTTTCAATAAAACTATCAAGTCCAAAACCAAAAAGAGTCAGGGCTTCATCTTCCATCCCAAAATAAACAGAGACAAGTCCTTCTATAAAATTATAGCCGACTGTAAAAACGGCCAGCCATAGGGCGTAGGCATATAAGTTGGTTTTTGTTTCGATTGCTTTTTCCTTTTTATTAAATTTGAAATTGAACAGATACTAATCTTACTCAAATACTGATACACTATTTCAAGAAATTTTTATCCAGTATCAAGTATCCATTATTAAGTTTCCAGTTTCATCTCCTCGTAATCCGGGATGTGATCCAGGAAAATAATTTTGGTGGGATCGAACTCAATTTTACAACAATAATGATCCATCCCGTTTGTAATTATCAGGTATGGTGCATTTAAAGCAGAGTTATACAATGCAATCTGCTTAAAGGTTTTTTCTGTTATTTTGATATTAGGTTTTTTGCATTCCAAAATGGCCAGCGGGGTTATCTCACTTGTATGGATCACTGCATCGCAACGTCGCGTTTTCTCAAAAGCTTTAATTGTTTGTTCAACCTTGATTAGGCTTTTAGGATATTTTTTATCCTGTACAAGATAAGCCAAAAAATTTTGACGCACCCATTCTTCAGGAGTAAGTGCTACCCACTTTTTGCGGATTGGATCAAAGATGGATTCATTTTCAATCCTGAAAGAAAAGTTTGGCAGGTTTAATTTAGATAAGTGTGTCATAAATTATTTTGAATAATTCTACCACAGAGATCGCAGAGACCACAGAGGAGAAAATAGTTTTTTAAAACTCTGTACCCTTCATGTACTCAGTGGTAATAAAAATGATTTTATAAAAAAAGTTTTATAGCCATTAAGATTATTGCAACTGCCAAAATATAGCGGATAAATTTATCACCTTTTTTTACAGTAACATGGGCTGCAATCCATGCACCGAGCATATTACCTGCTGCGAGGGATAAACCAAGCGCCCAGTTAATTTTATCATTAAAAACAAAAACCAAAATTGTTGGGATGGTATAAATCAAAACAAGAATTAGTTTATAAAAATTTACGCGTACCAGCGATGTCTGTAAAAAATGAAACAACGTACCCATAATAATAAATCCGATCCCAACCTGAATAAAGCCACCGTAAAATCCAATCGCGAAAAGCGACAAATAAAAAAAGAAACCCGGTTTTTCTGTCTCATTCAGACCCGGATTTCCTTTCCGCTTTTGAAACAGGGAAATTACTACGCCAATCATCACAATCCCAAGAATACGTTCAAACCAGACATCATCAATTTTTATTGAATAGAAAGCGCCAATAATTGCACCGGGAATGGTAAAAAGTGAGTATTTTAATGCAATCCGCGCACCCGTAATTTTTTGATTTTTAAAACTGCTGATACCGGAAACATTTTGAAGGAAAATTGCAATGCGGTTTGTACCATTTGCTGTTGCGGCATCAAGGCCGGCAAAAATTAAAACGGGTAATGTCAGGGTAGAACCGCCACCGGCAAATACATTCATAAAGCCGGCTATTGCGCCTATGGCAAATAATAAAATTTCTTTTGGGATTTCCATTAATAATGGGTTTTAACCCGGCGGGTTTTCGATATTAAGTTTTTGTTTAAGATGGGTGAGATTTCTTTCAAATGTGGCTATTTGGCTGTCGATGTCATTTTCCAGGTTTTCGGAATCAAGAAAATCTTTGATGTATCCTTTTGTTTTATCCAGCTCTTTTAGCATGGTCTGGTATTTGACAATTATTTTTTGGAGTGGGATCAGCCTGTCTTTTGTTCTGTTTTGCCTGCTGATTTTCATGGCCGCGTTTTGTGTTTTTTCAAACTCATCAAGATACTTTTCCAGCCCGTCTTCAGGATTTAAGGCCAACAGGTTTTTATATTTCCGCTCTAATTTAGGAATTGTAATGGCATATTTTTCGGATTCGAGTTTCTTTTGCAAAGCTAATTTCTGGGTTTTTAAAATTTGCTGCTTTTCTTTTACTTGCTTGTATTTTTTAAAACGCTCGATATGTGTATCAATGTACTCAAGGTCATCCAATAAATAGGATTCATTGCGCAGGCTAAAAATTTCAGCTTCTACGGTTTGAATTTTCTTTTTGAGAAGAGTTTGTTTTAACTGGGTTGTTTCAATGACAAAGAAAATATTTTGTTTAATTTTGCGAAAAACCAAAAACTCAATCACTGCTGCAATCAGCATAGCGCCAAGCGTTTCGAAAATTTGGGAAGGAAAGGAAATTAAGCCGGCAATTAAAATTGAGAGCAGACTGATAGAGTAGGTCAGTAACTCATTTTTTTTCTTTTGGTTAAGCTCAATTTGCAAAGTACCAATTCGGATTGAAAGTTTGTCGTACTCATTTTTCATGTGGGCAAGATCAATCGACAGGTTTTGATACTTTTGAAAATCTTCTATAAACGTATCCGGCAGGTTGGCATAAACAAGTAACTTTTGGTTAAGCAGCTTGTCATGCTCGGTTTTCTGATTATTAAGCTCCTGGATTTTTTTATAAAGTTCCCTGTGATTTTCCTGCAAGCTATTCAGAAATTGGATTTCCTTTTTTACTTTTGTTGCATCGAGGTGATAAATTAAAGGAAAGCGCTGTTTTAAACTGGCATCCATTCCGTTGGTTCTTAATGGCCTGTCAGAAAGATCCATCCAAAACTTCTTTAACTTATCAATATCTGTTCTCAGGCTTGTGCAGCTTTGCTCAATTTTCTTGGCATTTTTTAACAGCTGTAATTTTGTGGATGATTGTTTTATATCATCAGCAGGTTTGTTCCCGTTGTTTTTGTAAGCTGTATTTGTAATGATATTATTGGAAGAGTCAATCAGTTTACGGATGGCAGCAAGCTTGAACTTAGGCCGTAAAAAAAGATAAAGCAGATCCAGCAATTCACCAAAAGTAGATTTATCAGATTCCAGGTTATCTTTACAGACTTCAATTAAAAAGGATTTATCATTTATTGAAAAAAACGATTCGAGAATGTGGATGTATGGACGGCTGCTATTGCCAAGGTTTGTATCTTTGCCCTGAAAAACGGGGGTTTGTTTCTCTTTCCCTTCAGAGAGTACAGCAACAATTCCGGTTTCAAAATCTCTTTCTATGTGCAGGATATAATCGTCAAATTTTAGATTGGTTCGCCCGGTAAAAATCATTGATTCATAATCTTTAAAGTCAGGCTTTTCGAAGTCACTGAGTCCGTAAATAATGCCCAGCAGGGATTTGAACAGGAAACGTTTGTTTTCTGCGCGTGCGGAGAGAATACTTTTATTTTCAATGGCAGTTAGATCAAGACCGATACTTGGATCGACAGATTTAAAGCCGTTTAAATTTATATCCTGTATAATCATGGGGTTGTATTAAATTTTGTAAGCCTTAAAATAATAAAAAGACAAATCTTTAACAAAGAATAATTACCATAATTTTTTAATGAAGCAAGATTAGTGTTTACCTAACAAAATCATTTTCCAGCTTCGATGAACTAATTAATAGCAGAAATAGCTTTCTTGTTTTTATTGAAATTGATGTTTTAATAGGGATAAACATAATTTTAACACAAATATAACGGTTTTCTGTTATTTATATTTGAAAACTTGGGTACAACCGATTAAATTCACGGGCTAAATTTTAATCCCCATATAAAAATCTCGGAGTTAAAAATGTATCCTAAACGGTTAGCCATATTGGTTGGCGGCGGCCCTGCGCCTGGTATTAATAGTGTTATTAGCGCTGCAACCATTAGAGCAATCCTTGCCGGTGCGGAAGTTATCGGTATTCGCGATGGTTTTAAATGGCTCATGCAGGGAAATATAGATAATATTGTCAATTTAAACATTGATACGGTAAGCCGTATTCATTTCCGTGGTGGCTCTTATTTGGGCATTGCACGGGACAATCCCACAAAAAATAAAAAATTCCTGGAAAATACAGTAACCTCACTATTAAGATTAAATGTCGATAAACTTATTACGATAGGTGGTGATGACACGGCTTTTTCTGCGCACAAAGTAGAAGAAGTAGCGGATGGCCGCATCCAGGTTGCCCATGTTCCTAAAACCATTGACAATGATCTTGACCTGCCGCACGGTACAGTTACTTTTGGATACCAGACAGCCCGCCATATTGGTGTAGAAATTGTAAAAAATATAATGACCGATGCCCGCACAACAACACGTTGGTATTTTGTTGTAACAATGGGGCGCAAAGCAGGCCACCTTGCACTGGGGACTGGTAAATCTGCCGGTGCAACTTTAACGCTTATCCCTGAAGAATTTCCAGATAAAATTTCATTGAACCAAATGATCGATACTTTGGTTGGTGCAATAATAAAGCGCAAAAGTTATGGCCGCGAAGATGGTGTGGCTATTATTGCCGAAGGCTTAATCGATAAGCTTGATCCACATGCATTTGATGAGCTTGTAAATATTGAAAAAGATGAACATGATAACCTGCGTTTTGCTGAAATTAATTTTGGTGAAATTCTTAAATACCATGTTCAGAAACGATTGGAAGAGTTTGGATTAAAAACAACCATTGTTGCTAAGAATATTGGTTATGAGCTGCGCTGTGCTGACCCCATCCCGTTTGATATGGAATACTGCCGTGATTTGGGTTACATGGCTGCCAAGTTTTTATATGACGGCGGCAATGGAGCCTTAATATCTATGCAACAAGGCAAGTTTATTCCAATGTATTTTAAAGAAATCCTTGACCCTAAAACGAAAAAGATGAAGATAAGATTGGTGGATACTGATTCAGAATCTTACCATATTGCATACAGGTACATGCTCCGCTTAAACCAGGATGATTTTAATGATCCGCATGAGCTGGCAAAATATGCAGCCACGGCAGGTGTTTCCTTAGAAGAGTTTGAAGAAAAATTCAAATATCTTGTTGAAAATGCAGATACATTTGATTTACAGAATCCTGTAAAGAAAAAAGCGGAAAAATCAGACAAAGTAGAAAAGAAAGGTTAGGCCCTTCAAAAGGATTATGGGAAAAACTCTTAAATCATATTTTGATTTAACCAAGCCAACGATAATGTTGCTTGTGGTTATTACCGGCGGAACCGCACTTGTATTAGAAGGAAGCCTAATCAATGAACCATTCAGGTTTCTGCTCGTAATCATAGCTATCTATTTAACGGGTGGATCGGCAAATGCGCTTAATCAGTGTTTCGAGCGTAATATCGATGCCAAGATGAAAAGGACTTCAGCAAAACGCCCTTTGCCTACAAATAAAATTAGTCCGGTTGCAGCATTTGTTTTTTCTATATCAATTGGTGTGGCAGGGTTGCTTATTTTTGGATTGTTTTTTAACTGGTATAGTGCACTGCTTTCTTTAAGCACTATTTTGTTTTACAGTTTATTTTATACACTCTATTTAAAACCAAACACTTCTCAGAATATTGTTATTGGCGGAGCTGCTGGTTCAATGGCACCGGTTGGGGCATGGGTTGCAGCATCCGGTTCTATGGCTTTGGATCCCTGGATTTTATTCTTAATTATTTTTTTATGGACCCCGCCTCATTTCTGGGCATTGGCCCTGGTATATAAAGATGATTACCGTGTTGCAAATTTGCCGATGATGCCGGTTGTTAAAGGAGATAATTCTACTTTCAGACAAATAATTGTTTATTCGTGGCTTCTTGTAATCAGCAGCTTATTTATGCTGATAAATCAAAGTCTGAGTATAATGTATATTCTTGCTGCTGTGGTATTGGGTGTAATATTTTTATCAAAAACGTTTAAAGCAAACAAGCAAAGATCGGAAAAAGAAATTAAAGGATTGTTTGGATATTCTATTATTTATTTATTTCTGTTGTTCATGGTGATTGTAGTAGATGGAGTCATTTAAAGAAAATTATAGAAAATAAAAAAAGTGTTTGAAAATAATTTTTCCACAATTTATATTAACATTTTTCAAAATTTTGTCTATAAAGATTTGATCCCGCAAAAACAATAAAATATTTCAAAGTTCTAATTTTTTAATGTGAAAGAGGAGTAACTCTTGTCTCAAATTTTTAATAAAAGTGCCAATTTGTGGCCTGTCTATCTTGCTGTTATTGTAATTTTCCTTAGCAGTGGGCTGGTAGGTTTTTTCTGGTATTATGGATCACCGGAATATACAGATGTTGGCTATAGACCAAAACAACCCGTTGATTACAGCCATAAATTGCATGCAGGAGATTTGGGTATGGATTGCCGCTATTGCCATACTGCTGTTGAGGTCTCTGCAAAAGCAAATGTACCACCAACAGAAACCTGTATGAATTGCCATTCACTGATAGGTACAGATAATGCAAAACTTGATCCGGTAAGAGAAAGCTGGGTTACTGGAAAATCAATAGAGTGGGTTCGTGTTCATGATTTGCCCGACTACGCATTTTTTAACCATAGTGCGCATGTTAATGTTGGTATTGGTTGCGAAAGCTGCCATGGAAATGTTGCCGCGATGGACAAAGTAGAGCAGAAAGTATCACTTAGTATGAGCTGGTGCTTAACTTGCCACCGCACTCCGGAAAATCATATCCGCCCGTTGGACCAGGTTACAAAAATGAACTGGACAATGCCGGACAACCAGGCTGAATTTGCCCAGCAAGTAATCAAAGAAAAAAATATCACACCTCCCATAGATTGTTCAGGATGTCATCGATGAAAGAAATACAAAAAAATATTAGTGGAAAAGAATACTGGCGCAGCATGGATCAGCTTGCTGATACGCCGGAATTTCAACAGTTTTTAGAACGTGAATTTCCTGAAAATGCATCCGAGATGACAAATCCCGTTTCTCGTAGAAAATTTTTGGGTTTGATGGGCGCATCAATTGCTTTTGCAGGCTTGGCCGGTTGCAGGCGTCCTGTAGAAAAAATTGTGCCTTATGTAAAAGCTCCGGAAAATGTGGTTCCCGGAATTCCACAATACTATGCTACCACAGCAACTTTTGGTGCCCACGCTTATGGGCTTCTTGTTGAAAGCCATGGCGGAAGACCAACAAAAATTGAAGGAAATGAAAAACATCCTTCTTCCCGTGGAAAAACAAATGCCTTTTTACAGGCAGAAATTTTAAACCTTTATGATCCGGATCGTGCTAAAGAAATTATGCATGAAGGTGAGCAATCTGACTGGGAAAGCTTTGTAGCATTCTGGAAAGAAAAACATACTCAGTTTGCAGAAAACCAGGGCGAAGGCCTTGCTGTAATATCAGGTGAGTTTTCTTCTCCAACTTTGCATGGATTATACAGTACATTTAAGAAAGCATTTCCAAAAGCTATATGGGTAATTGATGAACCTGTAAGTTATGCCAACATGTACAAAGGTTTACAAGCTGCCACGGGAAAACTTTTACGTCCGAATTATCAATTTGAAAACGCAAAAGTTATTGTCTCACTTGATAATGATTTTCTTGGAACAGGTGTCGAGTCTGTATCTTCAAACCTTGGGTTTGCAAAAGGACGCAGGGTCGAATCTGAAAAAGATGAAATGAACCGTTTGTATGTTGTAGAGTCAAGTTTCTCAATTACGGGCGGTATGTCAGATCATCGTAAGCAACTTTCACAGGCAAATATCGAAGGTTTTGCACGTCAACTGGCCTCTACCTTGGGTATTGCAAATGCTGACACCAGCGTTGTTGAATCCAAATGGGTGAATGCCCTGGTTGACGATTTAAGAAAGAATAAAGGCACATCGCTGGTAGTTGCAGGGCATCGCCAAAGTGCTGCTACACATGCCTTGGTTTTTGCAATTAATGAAGCGCTTAAAAACAATAATGCTACTGTTACATATCACAACCCCTCTTATGCGGTTCTTGAAGATAGTAATCTGGCTGATTTTGCTTCAATGGCAAATTCTGGTAAAATTAACACGCTTGTCACGATTGGATCAAACCCGGTTTATTCTGCCGCAGCTGATCTAAATATTGCTGCAGCTCTAGAAAAAGTAGAAACCAAAATTTCCCTGGCTGTACATAAAGACGAGACTGCTGCAAATGCCAATTGGCTAATTCCAATGTCTCACTTCCTTGAATCTTGGGGAGATGCGGCGGCGCTAGATGGAACACTTTCTGTTGCCCAGCCACTTATTCAACCACTATATAATAGTAAAAGCAATCTCGAAGTCTTAAACCTTGTTGTTTCAGGAAGTAACAAAACAGGACATGATCTTGTTCAGGATACCTGGAAAGGTTTATTAAAAACATCAACTCTTGGTAAAAGTTGGCGCAAAGTTTTACATGATGGCCTTTATGAAGCATCAAATAATACGGCTCCTTCTGTCAACAGTTCTGCAGTTTCGGTACTCATCTCTGACACGAAATTAAACAATAATAGCCTGTCAAAAGAAAATCTTGAAGTTGTTTTCTATGCTTCATCTTCTATGTATGATGGACGTTTTGCAAACAACGGCTGGATGCAGGAAGCGCCGGACCCGGTTACTAAACTTTGCTGGGACAACGCCGCTTTAATCAATCCAAGAACTGCTCAGGAACTTGGTGTTAATTCAAAAGATTTGGTAACGCTTTCAGTTAATGGGCGTTCGATGGATATTGTTGTTTCGGTTACGCCAGGTGTTGCAGACAATGTTGTTGCATTGGAGCTTGGTTACGGAAGGAAAAATATTGGTCGTATTGCAGATGGTGCCGGATTTAATGTCAATGTTTTGAGAACTTCGGCCAACTCAACTTCTGCAGATGGAGCAAAAATTACAAAGACAGGGCGAACCTATGCATTGGCAAATACTCAAGATCATAATTCAATGGAAGAGCGTCCGCTAATCCGTGAAGCTACTCTTGAACAGTATCGTCAGCATCCAAGTTTTGCTCCTGATATGGTTAAGCATCCACCATTGGAATCTTTATTTGAAGATTATTCTTATGAAGAAGGTTACCAATGGGGTATGACAATAGATTTGAATACATGCACCGGTTGTAATACGTGTTTGGTTGCATGCCAAAGTGAAAATAATATCCCGGTTATCGGTAAAGAAGAAGTTGAAAAAGGCCGTGAAATGCATTGGATTCGTTTGGATCGCTATTTTGCAGGTGATGTAAATGATCCCGAAATGGTTTACCAGCCTGTTGCTTGCCAGCATTGTGAAAATGCTCCATGTGAGCAGGTTTGTCCGGTTCAGGCTACTCTGCACGATGAAGAAGGTTTAAATGTAATGACTTATAACCGTTGTGTTGGAACTCGTTATTGTGCAAATAACTGCCCATACAAAGTTCGCCGTTTCAACTTTTTTAATTATACTAATGATTACCCTGAAACAATTAAAATGGCACAGAACCCGGATGTTACTGTTCGCTTCCGTGGTGTAATGGAAAAATGTACTTATTGTACACAAAGGTTGCAGGGTGCAAAGATTACTGCAAAAAATGAAGGTCGTCAGGCTAAAGATGTTGATTATGTAACAGCTTGTCAGCAAGCATGTCCTGCAGAGGCCATTGTTTTTGGCAACATAAACGATCCTGAAAGCGATGTTGTAAAAGCTAAAAAGCAAAACCGCAATTACGCTATGTTAGGAGAGTTGAATATCAGGCCTCGCACTACATTTATGGCCAAGTTACGCAATCCAAATCCTGAAATTGAAAAACTAATCGAAACAGTAAGTTAATTAAATAGCGAGTATAATGTGAGTTCGAAGAACATTGAAACAGATGCAAGTGTAGATTATAAAGTGCCCTTAATTACGGGTAACCCTACTTTTGCATCTATTACTGAAAGTGTTTCCAAAGTAGTTGAATCGAAAACCACCAAAGAATGGGCCATACTTTTTGGTTTTTTCTCCTCTTTAATGATGGTAATGGTTGGATCAATTGGTTATCTGGTTTGGGAAGGTACCGGTATTTGGGGCTTAAATAACCCTGTTGGCTGGGGTTGGGCGATAGTAAACTTTGTATTCTGGGTTGGGATTGGTCACGCCGGAACATTGATTTCCGCAGTGCTTTTTTTGTTCAGACAAAAGTGGCGTACATCCATTAACCGATTTGCCGAAGCGATGACAATTTTTGCAGTTATTTGTGCCTTGATTTTTCCAGGTATTCATGTTGGCCGTATTTGGGCAGTCTATTATTTTTTCCCGATTCCAAACCAAATGGATATGTGGCCAAATTTTAGAAGTCCTCTCCTGTGGGATTTCTTTGCGGTTGGTACATATTTTACTGTTTCATTTATGTTTTGGTACACAGGCTTGATCCCCGATTTGGCTACATTGCGTGATCGTGCTACCAACAAAATTCGTAAAATTATTCTTGGTGTTGCATCTTTAGGGTGGCGAGGTGGAAATAAACAATGGAAGCATTATGAGTTGGCTTATTTGCTTTTAGCCGGTCTTTCTACACCATTGGTTCTTTCTGTACATAGTGTGGTTAGTACAGACTTTGCAACCAGTGTAATTCCCGGTTGGCATACGACAATTTTTCCACCGTATTTTGTGGCCGGTGCTATCTTTTCCGGTTTTGCTATGGTGATGACCTTGGCGATTATTGCGCGGAAAATATATAACCTTGAAAATATTATTACGGTTACACATCTTGAAAATATGAATAAGATTATCCTTTTAACAGGGATGATTGTAGGCTATTCATATGGAATGGAGTTTTTTGTAGCTTGGTATAGCGGCAATCCCTACGAATCTTTTGCATTTGTCAATCGTGCTTTTGGCCAATATGCATGGGCTTACTGGATAATGATTTCATGCAATGTGCTGGTTCCGCAAATTTTCTGGTCCCGTAAATTAAGAAGGAGCATACCTGTGATGTTTGTTGCTTCTATTTTTGTAAATATCGGGATGTGGTTTGAACGTTTTGTAATAATTGTAACAACCCTTGCAAAGGATTATCTGCCTTCTGCCTGGGATTATTTTTCACCAACATTTTGGGATGTCGCATTAATGATTGGTGTTTTCGGATTGTTTTTTACACTCTTTTTATTGTTTATCAAACATTTGCCTATGATTGCAATGTCTGAGGTTAAAGGAGTGCTTCCGCAAGCAGACCCTCATTATGGGCATAACGGACATGAAGGAGAAAGTAAATAATGAGTGATAAAAATGTATTGGCTGTTTTAGCCGAGTTTAAAGATCCTGGTGATCTTTTACACGCAGCAGAGAAAGTAAATAAAGAAGGCTATAAAAAATACGACTGCCATTCACCTTTCCCGATTCACGGAATGGATGATGCAATGGGCGAGAAACGCTCTCCTTTGGGATATATGGTAGGTGTCGTTGCTTTTCTTTCTGTCGCAGGCATGTACTTATTTCAGTACTGGACTTCTGCTGTAGATTATCCTTTGGTTTTATCCGGAAAGCCACTTTTTAGTTATCAGGCATTTGGTGTTGCCTCCTGGGCGGTTATGGTTCTGCTTTCTGCCAGCACTGCTCTTATTGGAATGTTGGTTTTAAATGGTTTACCTCGATTACATCATCCGCTTTTTTATTCTGATAATTTTTCAAAAAAAGCCAATGATGATGGATTTTTTGTCAGTGTAGAAGCACACGATCCTAAATTTGATCCTGAAAAAACAAAAAGCTTTCTTGAATCAATCGGTGGAACAAATGTTGAACTAATTGTACCGGATGATGAAGGGTAATAAAATGGGAAGGTTTATTTTGAAATTAAATATTAAAAAATGGTTAAAACAGGTACTAAGCCTTGTGGTTCTGCCGCTTATATTTGTTGGATGTTTCCGGGGAACTCCTTCAGAAAAGCCAGCCATTCACTTAAATCCAAATATGGATGACCAACAGCGATATGATCCACAGGAAGAGAGTGAGTTTTTTGCTGATGGACTTACCATGCGCCCGCTCGTTGAAGGAACAGTTGCTCGTGGTGAACTAAATGAAGATGATGCCTACTATCGTGGCCGTGATGAAAACGGAAACTATCTTAAAACAATCCCGATGGAAGTTACACACGGGTTAATGGCACGGGGTCAAGAGCGATATGATATTTTTTGTGCACCTTGCCACAGCAGATCCGGTGATGGAAAAGGTATTGTACCAAAACGTGGATTTTTACCACCACCATCTTTCTTCCAGGAAAATGTTTTAGCCTTTGATGATGGCTATATTTATGAAGTGATAAACAATGGTGTTCGTAATATGCCTGCTTATAGAAAGCAAATTCCTGTTAATGACCGCTGGGCAATTGTGGCTTATGTAAGGGCTTTGCAAAGAACGCAAACTGCTACTGTAGAAGATTTACCCAAAGACAAACTTAACGAGCTTAATTAGAGAAAAAAATGAGTAAAGACACGAGTAATTATACAATTTCGAATAAAGGTACACTGGGGCGAAATGCTCTAATTGTAGGAGCTGTATTTTTGGTGGTAAGCGCCATAGGATGGTTTATAGATCCCAAACAGTTCTATGATTCATACCTGATTGCTTATACATTTTGGTTAACGTTTGCATTGGGTGGATTGTTTTTCACTTTGGTTAATCATCTGTTTGGCTCACAATGGAATATTGTGATGCGTAGGTTTACAGAAGCGGCCATGTACAGTTTTCCTTTGTTGGCAATATTTTTTATTCCCATTTTATTTGGAATGCACGACTTATATCACTGGACCCATGAAGAAGTTGTCGCAAGTGATCCGATTCTGACAGCAAAAGCAGGCTACCTGAATAATACATTCTTTATAATCCGCGCTGTATTCTATTTTACAGTTTGGTTTTTGATTAGTCGTGTTTTATACAAATTGTCTTTAAAACAGGACAAGGATCCTGATGATAAGATCATTTTAAAAATGAAACAGATCAGTGCGCCGGGAATGATTTTATTTGCATTAACATCTACATTTGCTTCTTTTGATTGGCTTATGTCCCTTGAACCACACTGGTTTTCTACAATTTATGGGCTTTACTTTTTTGCCGGCAACTTTTTAGCGATCCTTTGTTTTGTGATTTTATTTGGCCTCAATCTTCGAAAAAAAGGGTATTTAGTAGATACCTTCACAGTCGAGCATTATCATGACTTGGCCAAAATAATTTTTGGCTTTATAATTTTTTGGGGCTATATGGGTTTTTCTCAATACTTCCTGATTTGGTATGCAAATATCCCGGAAGAAACAGTTTATTATCTTACACGCTGGGAAAACGGATGGAGTAACATTACACTGATAATAATTTTTGGCCACTTTGTATTTCCGTTTTTAGCTGTATTGATACGTGCTTCAAAAAGGAATTTTTCATGGCTAAAATTTGTGGCAATCTGGCTGATAATCATGCACTATGTAGACATGGTCTGGTTAATAAGACCGGCAATTTCTCATGGTCACGGACCTTCCTTTAGCTGGATGGATTTGAGTACTATTCTTGCTGTTGGTGGTTTTTTCCTTTGGAATTTTTGGAATAATTTAACCAGTAATCCACTGGTTCCGGTTGGTGAAAGGCGTTTAGAAGCCTCTATCAAGTTTAAAGTTTAAAGATTAATTTTATTTAGGATTCAATATGTCTTCAGGATATGAAAAGAAAGATGTAAGTGTAAAAGGGCTAATTTTAGGGACAATCGGTCTAGTTCTTTTAATTATTGTTATGGTTGTTTTTGTCCGTGATTATTTTGTCTATAATATGGAAAATGCTATCACAGAATCTGCAGTGAATAATCCGGCTAAAGATCTTATGGAAATCCAGAAAGCTGAAAACCAACTGCTTACCCGATTTAAGGTAATTGATAAAGAAAAAGGTATGTACCAAATACCAATCGATCTTGCTATGAAGCTTGTTGTACAGGATTATAACAAGTAATATGCGGCTTTTAATAATTTTTTTGCTGGTCTCATTTGGTCTGCTTTTTTCTCAGCAGGTTAGAGATGATGTAGAAGAATTAAAGAAAATAAATGTTTTTGAAAAAAGCGGTAGTTTTATCCCTTTAGATGTACCATTAACAACAGAACAGGGCGATACTGTATCTCTTACTGACTATTTTAACTCCGAAGTCCCGGTTCTTTTTACTTTTGCTTATTATGATTGTCCCATGTTATGCAGCCAAGTATTGACTGCGGTTTCAGCTAGTGTTAAAAAATTAGACTGGGAATCAGATAATAGGTACAAAGTTATTACAATAAGTATTGATCCTGATGAAACACCTGAATTGGCAAGGAAAAAGAAAAAATTTTATCTGGCTGAAATAAGTGATCCTGAGATAAAGAAAAACTGGACATTTTTTACAGCCTCGCAGGAAGCAATAGATACATTAACAGAGGCTTTTGGTTTTGAGTACTATTATGTAGAAGAACGCGATGAATATGCCCATCCGGCAGTTGCATTTGTTTTATCTCCTGAAGGAAAAATTTCGCGTTATTTATACGGTTTGAATTATGAGCCTAAAGATTTAAAATTTGCATTATTAGAAGCGTCAGAAGGAAGAGTGGGAAGTGCACTTGAGAAGTTACTTTTATACTGTTATCATTATGACGCAACAGCAAATACTTATACACCTTTTGCCAAAAATATAATGCGGCTTGGAGGGGTAATTACGCTACTGATTTTAGGTTCTTTTTTGTCAATTTATTGGATTCGCGAAAATAAAAAACACAAAGTTTTAGTTTAAGAAAATCAAAAATAATACTAATTAAGGATTAGCATACATGGATCCGAACGGAACACTATTTTTTCCTGGACAAAGTTCGACGGTAGCGTCTGAAGTTGATGCCCTGTTTTATTTTGTTTTATATCTTTCCATATTTTTCTTCATTCTGGTAACAGGTGGTAGTTTTTTCTTTGCCTGGAAATACCGGAAAAAAGGGGAAGCACAATTTACACCGGGTATTGCGCATCATACTGGTTTGGAAGTTTTCTGGACAGTAGTACCTACAATACTAGTGTTTATTATTTTTGTTTGGGGATTTAAAACGTATCTAACAATGAATGTCCCACCTTCTAATCCAATGGAAATAAAAGTTACAGGCCAAAAATGGTTTTGGACATTTAACTACGAAGAAGGCGCAACTACTACTAATGAGCTTGTAGTTCCGGTTAATCAGCCAGTTAATTTGCTTATGTCTTCAACAGATGTAATCCATAGTTTCTTTATTCCGAATTTCCGTGTAAAAATGGATGTATTGCCAAACCGCTATTCCACATTATGGTTTGAAGCAACAGAAACCGGCGAGTTTGATTTATTTTGTACAGAATATTGTGGAAAAGGTCATTCGGATATGATTGGCAAGGTTAAAGTCGTAACAGAAGAAGATTATCAAACCTGGTTAACCTCAAATAGTAGCGGCAGCGATTTACCGCCGGACGAATGGGGTGCTGAGCTTTATACAAGTAAAGCCTGTTTTACCTGCCATACACTTGATGGAAACCCAAGTGTCGGCCCTACTTTTAAGGGGATTTTCGGCAGGGAAGAAAAAATGACAAATGGTAATTCAATAACCGTTGATGAAAATTATTTAAGAAAATCTATTTTGGAACCACAGGCAGAGATTGTTGAAGGATTTCAACCGGTAATGCCGACCTATCAGGGTGTATTAAAGGATGATGAAATTGATGCCTTAATTGCCTATTTGAAAACTGTAAAGTAAAAGGGAAAAGTATGAGTTCTACAGCAGGTGTTAATTATTTAAATGAGTTTAAAGGCATAAAGTCCTGGTTGTATACTTTGGATCATAAACGAATTGGGGTTATGTACCTTTTTGGTGTTATGATTTCATTTTTGCTGGGCGGTATTTTTGCGGTTGTAATCCGGTTAGAGCTAATGTCACCAGGCATGGATATTATTACTGCTGATACTTATAACCAGATGTTTACGCTACATGGTGCGGTAATGATATTTCTTTTTATTATTCCGGCAATACCGGCGGCTATTGGGAATTTTGTCCTTCCTTTAATGATTGGCGCAAAGGATGTTGCTTTCCCAAGGTTAAATTTGACAAGCTGGTATATTTATATAATTGGGGCCGTTTTTGCTCTTTATTCAATTGTTGCCGGTGCTGTTGATACAGGTTGGACTTTTTATGCTCCATACAGCACAACCACGTCAACCGCTGTAATTTCGATGACGCTTGGTGCATTTATTTTAGGGTTTTCGTCTATTTTTACCGGAGTCAATTTTATAGCCACAGTGCACAAATTGCGTGCTCCTGGTATGACTTGGTTTAAGATGCCTCTAATGGTTTGGGCATTATATGCTACTGCCGTTATTCAGATTCTTGCAACACCGGTTTTAGGAATTACACTGGTTCTGCTAATTCTGGAACGTGCTTTTGGAATTGGTATTTTTGATGCGGCAATGGGCGGAGATCCTGTTTTATTCCAGCATTTTTTCTGGTTCTATTCTCATCCCGCAGTTTATATAATGGTTCTTCCTGGAATGGGTATTATAAGTGAATTAATTGCAACATTCTCTCAAAAGAAAATTTTTGGCTACAAACTTATTGCTTACTCAAGTATGGCCATTGCCTTAATCAGCTTTCTGGTTTGGGGACACCATATGTTTACAAGTGGCCAATCAGAACTTGCAGCAGTTGTATTTTCATTTTTAACCTTTTTTGTAGGAATCCCATCCGGGGTAAAAATGTTTAACTGGATGGCTACCATGTATAAGGGCAGAATTAAACTTGATGCACCGATGTTATGGGCCATGTCCTTTATGTTTCTCTTTGCCATAGGAGGTTTTACAGGTATTATGCTTGGTGCAATTTCCATAGATATACATATGCATGATACTTATTTTGTGGTTGCACATTTTCATTACACTATGATGGGCGGGACGGTAATTGCTTTCTTTGGTGGATTGCATTACTGGTGGCCAAAAATTTGGGGTCGCATGTATAATGAAACCCTTGCAAAGTGGTCAGCTATCTTGGTTTTTGTTGGTTTTAATATGACATTCTTTACCCAGTTTTTCCTTGGGTCACAAGGGATGCCAAGACGTTATTACAATTACCTGGACAAGTTCCAGCCGCTACATGCGTTTTCATCGTATGGATCGTGGGTACTGGCAGCAGGTTTTGTTTTAATGGCGGTTTATCTAATTCACTCTTTGTTTAAAGGCGAAAAAGCACCTGAAAATCCATGGGGTTCTTTGACATTGGAGTGGCAAACTCAATCTCCTCCAATACATCACAATTTTGAAAATGATGTAGTGCTAGATCATGATCCATATGATTATGATACGCGCATGGTGATAGACGACAAGTTAATCAAAAAAGAAGACACAGAAGGTTAACGGCTGTTATTAAAATATAATAGCTTCATGGCCGAATATAAAACTAATCATAATATATTGAGAGGTATATGGAACACGTAGAACATCCATCTTATTTACAGCACCATTTCTCAGATGCGGAGCAACAGGCGGAGACTGCAAAGCTTGGAATGTGGATTTTCCTGTTGACTGAAGTTCTCCTATTTGGCGGATTATTTGCATTTTATGCCATTTATCGTGCCTGGCATCCGGAGATGTTTGTTGAGACAAGCAGTTTGCTTGATGTGAACCTTGGCGCTTTGAATACATTTGTTTTAATAACAAGCTCTTTGACCATGGCTCTTTCCATTCGGTCAATGCAGTTGAATAACAAGAAACAAACAGTTTGGATGCTGGTTGTCACTTTGTTACTGGCCGCTACTTTCCTTGTAGTAAAATACTTTGAGTATAGTCATAAAATTGAGCTTGGCCAATTACCGGGGCATTTTTATACTTATGAAGGACTAACTTCTGTTAATCCGCATATCTTTTTTAGTATTTATTTTACTATGACCGGATTACACGGAATTCATGTTGTTCTTGGAATGATCGTGATTGGCTGGGTTTTGGTACGAACCATTAAAGATGATTTTTCATCAGAATACTATACACCAATTGAAATGACAGGACTATACTGGCACCTGGTTGATTTAATCTGGATATTTTTATTTCCTTTATTGTATTTAATAGGGTAGGGCATTATGACAGAAAAAACACAAGCACATCATCACATACTTCCATTAAGCGTTTACTTTACTATTGCCGGGATTTTATTTGTCTTAACTGCTGTTACTGTAATTGTAGCCGGTTTTGATTTTGGGGCATTTAATTTATTTGTAGCCATGACAGTTGCTGTAATAAAAGGAAGCCTGGTAGCCTTGTATTTTATGCATTTAAAATATGATAACAAACTGTATGGAACTGCCTTAGTCTTATCCTTGATTTTTCTTGCCATATTTATTGGCTTTACCATGTTAGACACAATGTATCGTGGGGAAATTGAGAGTATTGAAGGCCCCTCAATAAATAAAGAGGCTGTTATTTATAATCAAGACAATTAATTTTTTATCCCGCTTCGGCGGGATTTTTTTTGTCCATTATTTCTTTTTTTATATTTCCGACCACGAATTTGTTTTGTATATTTCTTCCAAAAGTTTACACATACAAAGAGGCTAAAATGAAACGTCTGGTTCCTGCATTAATACTATTACTTCTTCTAATCGGCTCTGTATTTTTTGCACAATGGCGATTACAACAAACAACTATTCCTGAACTTTATGAAGTGCCTGACTTTGAATTTAAGTCACATCTTGGTAATACATATACAAACGAAAATTTTAACGATAAAATAACGGTAGCTAATTTTATATTTACAAATTGCCCGGGAATTTGCCCAGTTATGTCTCGTAAAATGGCTGTTATATATGAAAAATATGAAACTCAGAAAGACGTTCAATTTGTCAGCTTTAGCGTAGATCCGGAAAGAGATTCGTTACAGGCTTTAATTGAATATGCTGAAAACTGGGGTGTTGCAGATCAGCGCTGGCAATTTTTGAAAACAGAAAAAGAGGCCATAGAAACGCTATACGAAAATGGTTTTAAACTTGGTGGAGAACTTCCTCGCGGGCATAGCGGTGCATTTGTTTTGATTGATGAAAATGGTGTTATCAGAGGCTATTATAATTATGAAGAGGAAGAAAGCCTTACTTTATTGAACGAACATATTGATCACTTAAAAAACAATCTATAATTAATTAGGATAAGATTTTGCAATATGGAAATTGAAAACCTGGCAACCTTAAATGCTTTACTAAATGGTATAGCCGCAATCATGCTTAGTTTGGGGTTTATTAGTATTCGGAAGGCTAATAAAGTTTCTCACAAAAAATTTATGATTTCAGCATTAATCATTTCAGCAATGTTTTTAATATCATATTTGTTTTATCACTATAATGTTGGCAGTGTTCCTTATCCTTATCACGATTGGACTCGCCCAGTTTATTTTGGGATATTAATCCCACATATAATTTTTGCCGGAATAAATGTTCCTTTCATTTTATCGCTGGTATATTTTGCATTTAAGGGAAAATTTGTAAACCACAAAAAACTTGCGCGCTGGGTATGGCCAGTCTGGATGTATGTTTCAGTTACAGGTGTTATTATTTATTTTATGAATTACATTTTATAGATAATTTTCTTTTGCATCCTGTCAACATTAAAGATAACAATTTAGTTTAAAAATCTCCAAAGCTTAAAATCCACTATAAATTTATGATTTATAAAAAAATTATCCGTCCTCTTTTTTTTAAAGCTGACCCGGAAAAAATTCATAAAACCACACTTGCGGCAATTTCAAATCCGCTAATCCAAGGTGTATTAAAAACAATTTGCAATTATTCAGCATCTAAATTAAAGAAAACTGTTTTTGGGATTGATTTTCAAAATCCAATTGGCCTGGCTGCAGGTTTTGATAAAAATGCTGAACATATCGATGGGTTTGCTGCAATGGGTTTTGGATTTGTTGAAATTGGAACTGTTACACCATTGGCCCAACCAGGAAATCCAATTCCGCGATTATTTAGATTAAAGGTTGATTCTGCTATTATAAACAGGATGGGTTTTAATAACGAAGGTTTAGAGACTGCCGTAGAAAATATTAAAAAGTCCAAATCCGGAATTATTATAGGCGGTAATATTGGCAAAAATAAACTTACACCCAATGAGCAGGCTGTAGATGATTATCTAAAAGGGTTTGATGCTTTATATGATTTTGTAGATTATTTTGTGGTAAATGTCAGTTCACCAAATACACCCGGTTTACGTGAATTGCAGGAAAAAAAACCTTTGATGCATATACTAAATTCCTTGCAGAAAAGGAATGACACAAAGGTTAAGCGAAAACCAATCCTGTTAAAAATAGCGCCAGATTTAACAGATGCCCAGCTTGATGATATTATTGAAATTGTTAAGGAAACAAAAACAGATGGGATCGTTGCAACCAACACAACAATAAGCAGGGAAAACTTAAAGTCCCGGTCAGAGTTAATTCAAAATATTGGTGATGGTGGTTTGAGCGGAAAACCAGTTTTTGATAGATCAAATGAAGTTATACGCTATATCAAGAAAAATTCAACTATTACTGTTATTGGTGTTGGAGGAATTTCATCAGCTAATGATGCCTTAGAAAAAATAAAAGCCGGTGCTGATCTCATTCAAATCTACACCGGCTTAATTTATGAAGGCCCTCTTATTGTAAAGAGGACAAAAAAGCTTCTTGCCTTACAGGAAAATTAATAAATCACTTCTGCCCAACGCTTACCTGCAATTAATTCTGCTTTTCGGTTTTGCCACTTTTCTTTTGAGCCCAGTATGGTAACAAATGCTTTATCTAACATATCACTGATTTTATCATGACCGGCAACAAAAACATGAGTATTTGATTTATCCAGCATTTGCAATATTTCTTCAGTGCGCTGTTCTAATGCATAATCTAATGCGATGGGATCAGCCCAATGTGGACGAGGGCTTAAAGCCTGAAATGCCTCAAAAGTATCTTCGTCATAGTAGCTGGTAAGGTCGTCGTTTTTATCATTCATATACAATAATTCTAACCCGCTTCTTGCGCCATAGAATAGCCTTACTTTGCCTTTCCAATCTTTTACATTTTTATAAAGATGCCTAACCAGTGCCCTAAAAGGTGCAATCCCGGTTCCCATTCCGATTAATAATAAATCTGAGTTTTTATCTTCAGGCAGGTCAAAAGGTAAGCCAAATGGGCCAGTCAATAGAATTTCATCACCCACTTTTTTGTTGCAAAGATAATGCGATGCAACACCATCAAAAATTTCGCCACTAAAATCATCCACATAAGAGCAGCGTTTTACAAGCAGCTTAATCTGTGGTTTTTTACTTTTGCTTGGAATATCAGCAACACTATATAATCTGTGATGTACATTGTTGCCGAATTCGTGCTGGCCTTCAACGAGAACACCAACACTTTGTCCAACTTTATATTCAAATTCAGGACGATCGATTTCAACAACAATCTCCCGTACTTCTTCTGTTCCTTCCGGGGTTAAGCGATCTGTTTTTTTAACAATCGCCTTATGTTGTGTTTTTATATCATAATCTTGTAAGCGGGCCATTTCCCCTCCATTTTAAAATTTTCAATTTCATTTAATTTTTGTTTTCTTAAATCCAGCTTATCCACCTAATCCGGCAAACCCCATAAAGGATAGCGATAATATGCCTGCGATTAACAGCGTAAGAGCAGTTCCCTTGGCTACATTGGGAACATCTGCTAAATCAAGCTGTTCCCGCAAACCGGCCATTAAAATCAGGGCTAAAGTAAAACCAGCTCCAGCACCAAGTGCGTAAACAAAACTTTCCAGAAAGCCATAACCTTTGTTGGTCTGGAAAAGTGCCAATCCTAAAATGGCACAGTTTGTTGTAATTAACGGAAGAAAAATACCAAGCGCACGAAACAGGGCAGGGCTCATTTTTTTGATAAACATTTCCACAAGCTGAACTGTTGACGCAATTACAACAATATATGAGATTAGCTGTAAAAACGGAGCATTTATAGCTATGAGCAAAGCATTGATTCCATAAGCTGACATTGATGCAATGATCATAACAAAAGTAACCGCACCGCCCATACGCGTTGCCGTTTCCAGTTTTCCTGATACACCAAGAAACGGGCAAATACCAAGAAAATAGGCAAGTACAAAATTGTTAATCAAACTTGCGTTAATAAAAATAAACCAGAGTGAATCGTTCATAAAATATAATCCTAAATAAAACTTTGACTGTCATTCAGAGTGTAATGAAATGTAGCGAAGAATCCCATTCTTTAGGAGATGCTTCGTACCTCAGCATGACATAATAATTATCTTTTCAACAACCACTTTACGCAGCTTTCTTTAATTGCCTTTCTTTGCGTTCTTTGGCGGCATTAAAAACAAGTAACCAAATTGCTAAAGTAAAAAAGCCTCCGCCAGGAAGTATCATGATCACCCATTCCTGAAAACTGTCAGGAAAAAATGGGAAACCAAAAATAGTCCCGTTGCCAAAAATCTCTCGCACAACACCAAGGCAAAGCAGCGCAAAAGTAAACCCAAATCCCATTCCAAGGGCATCAAGCAAAGATTTCCCAATTGTATTCTTGGATGCAAAAGCTTCTGCCCGGCCAAGTATTAAGCAGTTTACTACAATCAGCGCGATAAACGCACCAAGTGCTTTATGTAAATCCAAACTAATGGCCATAATAACATAATCAGCTACAGTTACAAAAGTAGCGATTATTAAAATATAGGTGGCAATCCGTACTTGCTTTGGAATAAAATTCCGTAATGATGACACAAGTAAGTTAGACATCAGCAAAACAAAAAGTGTTGCTAAGCCCATGGCCAAAGCATTTTCTGCAGAATTTGTTACGGCCAAAACCGGACACATGCCAAGTACTTGCACAAATACAGGATTTTCGCGCCATAATCCTTTTATAAATTCATCAGTTGATGGGCTTTCTTTCAAAGAATCAAAAAACCCACTTTTCTTTTTTGTTGTTTGCATTTCCATTTGCTATCCATGTTATTCAATTCAACGCAGAAGCGCTGAGTGAACTGACGTTTTTATTTTTTATATAATACATTTGTCATTCAGAGCGCAGTTGAACGTAGCGAAGAATCCAATATTGGGGGATGCTTCGTGCCTCAGCATGACAAATTAGTTTACTCAAACGAATCTTTTTTATTATAAATTACAGGAACCCAGTATTTTGAGCTTTCGCTGATTATATTTCCAATCGCTTTAGATGAAATTGTGGCTCCGGTAATACAGTCTACTTCCCAGGGATTTTCTTTTGTACCACTTTTTACAGGTACTACAAAATTCTTGATGGCATCTAATGACTCATTCAAAGAAACATCTAAGGCTGTAAAGTTATCAAGAAAAGTTTGGTTCTTCTCGATTTTATCACCTAAACCTGGTGTTTCTTTTGTTTCCAAAACATAATAGCCAATTACAGTTTGTTTTTCGGGAGAGTAACCGTAAAGGATTCTCAACACATCCTGAAAGCCCTGGCCGCTTGCTTCAATAGCAATGCCAACCAATTTATTATTGTCATCAAATCCTGCATAAACAAGTTGTTCACCCTGCGGCTCTTGTTTAAAAGCAGTAAAACTTTCATCATCCTCTAATTTATAGGTTGTCTTTTTTGTCGCGCCTGGTAATACTTTAAATACAGCTTTTTCCAATGCTTCACTTTTATTTTGTTTGATTACATCAAATGTAAACTCGTAGGTTAGAACAATCATCAATGCGCACATAATACCTACGCCAACCATTGCCCGGAACATTTTTAAATCGCTTGCCGGTTTCTCTGTTTTTGTTGGATCGAATTGGTTCATGCCTGCCCCCTATTCTTACCTGTTCCATAAACACGAGGTCTTATAAGATTGTCAATGTGTGGAGAGATGGCATTGCCAAGTAAAATTGCATACATAACGCCTTCGGGTAAACCACCCCAGGTTCGGATTACAATTATCAGTGTGCCGATAATAGCTCCATAAACCCAACATCCTAATGGTGTAATGGGTGAGGCTACCATATCAGTTGCCATAAAAACGGCACCAAGCATTAATCCACCGGAGAAAAGCATAAACAAGGGTGATGCATAAAGTTGATCATTAAAAAGGTGAAGCAGTCCGCTAATTATAAAAACGCTTCCAAGCATAGAAACCGGGATTCGCCAGTTCATCATATTTCTGTAAATAAGATATAGACCTCCAAGAAGAATAAGAATGGCGCTGGTTTCACCAATTGAGCCACTGGTTAAACCCATAACCAAATCCATAGAGTCGGCTGCGATCTTATCAAATTTAAAAGCTGATAATGGTGTCGCACCGCTTACGGTATCATAAACCGGTGTTGCAAATGGAAAAGTAAATGTTGAAGATGACAGTGTTGTAAAACGGTCGGCGGTGAATGCCGGATACCACGTTGTGATTGCAACAGGAAATGCTGCTTGTAAAACGGCGCGTCCTACAAGAGCAGGATTAAAAACATTGTATCCCAACCCGCCAAATATAAATTTACCTAAACCAATGGCTATAAAACCTCCGGAAAAAACCATCCATAATGGAAAGTTAGGTGGCAAAGTTAAGCCAAAAAGCAATCCTGTAATGGTGGCTGACCAATCGGATATTGTTGTTTCAGTATTTGTGATTTTGCAAAATAAATGTTCGGCCAGCACGCTGGAGACAACGGCAGTTACCAGCACAAGCAATGCGCTAATCCCGAAGGCATATACCGAGAATGCTGAAATTGGTATAAGTGCCCAGACAACATTGCGCATAATTACATCGGTGCTGATGCCTTTTACAATATGCGGTGAAGTGTGAATGCTAAGTGTTTTGTTTAAACTCATTTTAATTATGGATCCTGGTTGAGCGTTCTATACGAAATCCCTGTTCTTTATGGGAATTCCAAAATTTGATTCAATTTCAGTGATTGATAAAAGCAGAACTATTTTTACCCACCCTTTACCCTCCAAGGAGGGGAATTAGTGAGTGGGTTGTTTTTAATCAATTACGTTTTCTTAAAATTGACTTGGATAACCTGAAATATTGAACCAATGGAATATTTGATGGGCAGACATAAGTACATGATCCGCACTCAAAGCAATCCATTAAATTGTATTCATCAGTCATCTCATCATAACCTTCCTTCTTTGCGAGAATGCCTAATTTGGAAGGGTTTAAAAATATTGGGCAGGCATCTACACATGCCCCGCATTTAATACATGGAAAAATCTTTTCTTTTCGTGTTTTAACTTGTTCATCGGTAAAAACCACAACACCGGATGTTCCTTTTACAATTGGAATATCCAGGTTTGAAACAGCTACACCCATCATTGGGCCGCCCATATAAACCTGGCTGATATTATCTTCAACTCCAACCTGCTCTAAAACATAGCGCAATGGTGTACCAATTGGGATCTGCCAGTTTCCTTTTTTCTTTACACCGGGACCGGTTATGGTAATTACCCGTTCCTGGATGCCACGGCCATGCGGCAATAATCGGCCTATTTCTGCAGTAGTGGCCACATTTACGGCAACAACGCCTATGTCAATTGGCAATCCGCCTGAAGGAACTTCGCGGCCAAGGACGGCAGTTATTAACATTTTCTCTGCACCTTGAGGATATTTTACAGGAATCACAGCAACTGAAATATCCAGCCCATTTTGAGGAATATTTTTTTGCAAATGATCGGCAGCATCTTGTTTATTTGCTTCAATTCCGATTATAGCTT
Organism: Calditrichota bacterium; assembly: GCA_013112635.1. Lineage (NCBI taxonomy): Bacteria > Pseudomonadati > Calditrichota > Calditrichota bacterium. The sequence goes on from JABFGF010000005.1 coordinate 238,296, forward strand.
TTTCTGCTCCTGTAACTTTAAGCAGGTATTTGATGCCAGCAAAAATATCATCCGATTGCTCCAGCATAACACGATGGTCGGTTGTCAGGTACGGTTCGCATTCCACACCGTTTATTAAAAGAGTGTCGCACTTTTTGCCTTCCGGCACTTTTAATTTTACATGCGTCGGAAAAGCTGCACCGCCAAGACCAACAATCCCTGCATCCTGAATGCCGGCAATAATTTCATCAACTGTGGCGGAGTCTGCCTCTATTGGCGCACCCTCTATAACTTCCTGAGTATCTGAAGGAAATGGTTCAAGATAAATTCCTGTTGTCATTTTTCCGCTTATAGTAGGCACATTCCCAATCTTACGGATTGTACCGGAAGCCGGTGCATGAGTTGGGACAGAAACAAATCCCGTTGCTTTTGCTATTACCTGGCCACGTACAACTTCCTGGCCTTCACGAACAACAGCTTCGGATGGTGACCCGATATTCTGAGCCAATGGAATTATCATCACGGGTGCAAACGGAAAACGCCGGATAGGTAATTTATTAGTTTCATCTTTTGATTCCGGCGGATGAATACCGTGTTTGAACGTATTGTTTTTCGAAAAAAGAAATGCCATAAAACTGAATTATTCTACCTTTTATTAAATGTCATCCTGAGCGAATCCCAATGTTCTTTATCGGGGCAGTGAAGGATCCCGTATTCAATTGGATTCTTCTCTACGTTTCACTCCGCTCAGAATGACACAAGTATTGTTTAATTATATTTCTCGCCGCGTTTAATCCACTTATCCGCATCTTTTGCAGATTTATCAGCAGGCAATCCTGGATGAATAACCTGGGCTGTACATTTTTCAGCTGCTTTTACCAAATCCTGGTAAGGGCCAGCGTTTGGATCTTTGATGAATGCTTTTTTGTCCCCATTGTATTCAAAAATCTTTGGGTTAATTTTAATGCATTCGTCGCATGCAGTACATTCTTCTGTATCCAGCCATGGTGCCATGTAATCTCCGCTTCCGTCTGCTGCCTGCGCAGGAGCTTCAGATGCTCCCGACTCAGCAGGAGTATCAAGTGCCAGATCGGCGAGGTCTTCACCATTACCACCGGCTAATTGCATAAGTCCCTGTGTAATCTTGCCAACAACTTCTTTGCGGATTTTACCTTCCAGATCAACAGTCTCAGTTTCTTTTACATCAACACCTGCCAGGTCACGAAGCATAATCCAGAAATCACGACGTTCTTCGCATGATTCTACAATTGGTTTTGCTACAAGTACACGGCTTAAATGTTGTTTTTTATCAACTGCCCAAATAAATGGAAATTTGCCTTCACGATCATCTTCACCCATTTCCAGGAATTCACTCAATTGAACCATATCATCATTCCAGGTATCATGCGGTGCTTTGCGGAAATGTTTACGGAAACGAGCTTCAGTTACAGCAAAGTCGGCAAAGGTCATTGCAACTTCCATGGATTTTTCACGGCCATCTTCCATATATTTAAGGGAATAGCTTGGCCATATATCATCCATAGCAGGGTTACCGGTAAGGTCAAATGCATCAGCTGCTTTTACGCCTTCATCCGGATTGTATTTAAAAATAGGATATGCGCGTGATTCCATTGCAAGTTTTGCTTGGTTAACACCAAGGTCATCTGCAACACCATGTTCCGGCTGACAAGTTGTATAAAGGTTAAACAAGGCCGGACGCTTAGCTTGTAAGCCATCTATAAAACCTTCAATCATGTGGCTTGTGTTAGCCAATGTTGCCTGTAACACATAGGTATTGCGGTGTGCCATGGCAAGTAAGCCAATCTCTTTACGGGGCTCTTCTTTACCTTTAATGGCTTTTCCATATTGTGCCATATCGGACACCTGGCCAATAAATCCTGATGTACACGCCTGACCACCTGTGTTTGAATAAACCTGTGTATCAACAATAATACACTTGATAGGTTTACCGGATGCCATCAAACGGGATAGATTTTGAAGACCAATATCGTACATGGCACCGTCACCACCAAGGGCAACTACCGGCGGACAAAGTAAAAATTCTTCATCAGTAAATTTGTGCCAGTTAAAATATGTAAAAAACTCATCATGTTTAGCCGGCTCATAATTTCCGCTTAATTCAAGTTCAGTCATGCGGATAGTACGGAAACCGTCGGCCATTTTAGCCATGTGTCCTTCAAAAATACCCATCGCAATTGATGTGGAATCCTGGAACAGATGGTTTGTCCATGGGAATGGATATGGGTTAAAAGGATAAGTACTTCCCCAAACAGATGTACAACCGGTAGAGTTAGTCATACCCATATTGGAGCGCCCTTTACCCGTAGTTCCATCTACATAACGCCATTTAAGTTTTTTAAGTTTGGCAAGCATTTGGGTTACATTACGCAGCCATTCCTGGTCAACAGGTTCGCCACCTTGTGCAGTTTCCAGTTTACTTGTTATCCCGGCCATGGTTAAATCGTTGTCTTTCATTTCGCTAACAATTTTCTCCATTGTATCCGAGTCACTGATATCGATGGTTTGCATCAATCTAAGCTGAATATGTTTTTCCAGTTTTTTAATCAGTTCATCAAGATAGGCAACATGCTTTTCAACACGTGGTTGCATCAAGGATTCTACAGTTGCTGTAAATAAGTGAACAACAGATTTTTCTGAACATCCGAGACAAGCTCCATCACCACTGGCAAAATTAAGATAAGCATCTTTATTAAGCAGGATTGTTTCAAGTGCGCCAATTTTTTCTTCAAGATCATCTACACGGTTGTATTTTGCAGGTGTGTTTGGCAGATCCATCCACAAATCCCACTCATTGCGCAATTGTTTTATAGTACCGTCGGTTTGAGTTATCGGCCTTAAGGCATCATCATCACATACCTGAACACATTCCATACAACCTTTACATGTATATGGGTTTACCGTAATACTAAAAAGTCCACCGCTATTTGGAGCTTTCTTTTCATGTAGATCGTAGTAAGGGCGGGTTAAAGCAAACTGGAAGTCGCCCAGCTCTTCGCGGAACCATTTAAATTCTTTTGTTAAGGCTGTAGCATCTTTACTGTCCTTAATTGTCAGATCAATTGCTTTGCTGATATGATCGCTGACTGTAGCACCATTTTTTGCACCATTTAGAAGAGTTCGTAATTTTCCTTCCAACTGGCGAACAGCTTTAGGCAATAAGTCTACCTTACCGTGATTTTTCTTTACTCTTGTTACGATTGTATCTAACACGCCGGAAACGTCACTCACTAAACCGGGGATCGCTGTATCCGGACAAACAGTGTAACAATTTCCGCAAGCTGTACAATTATTGGCGATCCATTCAGGATGTTCAAAACGGATTCCGGTCATATCGCGGAAAAGAGAAGTGACAGCAGGCATTACACTTAACCCAATAAACGGATCGGTAAGGTTATCATTTCCTAAACCGCGTAAGTAGAAATTACCTGTCTGTTCCCAGAACCTGTGGATGTCTGTTGTTTTAGATTCGCTTACAGGAATGTCCTTCATCATCATTGGTAAAGCAGGTCCGGAAGCAACAACATCTTCTTTGGAATGTCCGGCACCAAGGACTTTATTTGTAATTTCATTGATTTCATCAAAACCACGTTTTACAACACGCATGTTATCATCAACTACACGCTGACCTTTTGCACCAAATTTGTATTGCAACTGGTCTTCAATTGCTTTTAATAGTTTTTCATCTGTCAATCCGGTTTGTTTCATAACAGGTGATGCTGCAAAGAAAGCACCCTGGAAGGCAATACCCTGCATCCTTAATTGTAGTTCAGGATCAGTCGCTTCTTCACGGGCAATTTTAAATCCATCTATATAGTACACATGAATTTTACGATCGATGATTGTTTTTTGATAGTGTTTTGGAATACTTGCCCAAACCTCCTCGGCAGATTCACCATCGCTCTGGATTATGAAATAACCTTCATCTTTTAAACCGGCCAGGGCATTTGTATGGCCAAAAACATTTGGATCCGGTGAAAGCACAACGTCCACATAAAAATATTCACAGTTAATGCGGATAGGTTCAGGCGCTGCAGCAAGATAATAAGTTGTTGGTTGGCCTTTTTTCTCAGAACCGTATTTCGGATTGGCTTTAATATTATATCCTAAAAGCTCAAACAAAGTCATTGCAAGGTTCTTACCGGTTGTAATTGCACCCCAACCACCAACAGAGTGAAAGCGGACAGTAATCGCGCCATCAGGCATCAGGTTTGGATTTTCAGATCCATGGATAGCAAGTTCTTTAACATTGGGATATGCGTCTTCGATTGTTTCCTGGTAAATTTGCTGTTTAGGTGTGTGTGCAGTTTCGCGGATAAAGTCAATCGAAAGATAAAACAGTTTTTTCTGTTTGCCATCGGGAAGCATATTTTCAATAGCCCCTATAATTCCTTCGGGCTGCAAGTCACGGCTACCCATTCCAAAAGATCCGGAATATAAAGCAGGTACGTCAGATTGTTTATAACTTTCTAATTCAGGATAAACTTTGCCTTTTTTAGCAGCACCGTTTTCAACACATTTTGTCAATGTAGCCCTGATTTCACGCATAATAGGTAAATCAACAGCCAATGGTTGATCAAGACGTTCAAGAACCGCAACACCTTTTCTGCCTTTTAAAAATTTACTGAGAAGATCACCAGGGAAAGGACGGAACATTACAAGATCGATAACACCAATTTTTAATCCGCGGGTTTCGCGTAAATAATCAACAACAACTTCAGCACTTGGGATAACGCTGCCCTGACCAACAATCAGGTAATCTGCGTCATCAGCTTTGTAACTCATAACACGCTCATAACGGCGTCCGGTCAATTTATAAAATTCTTCAAAAGCCTGGTCTGTAAGCTCTTGGATATGATCAAAAAAGAAAGGGCGCTGTGCTGCAACACTTTGCATGTAAGAATCCTGGTTCTGTACAATACCCGCCATTACAGGATTATCAACATCCCAAAGTTCAGGAATACGACGGCGTGTGTCGCCATAAATAATTTTTTGAGCAGCAGTCGGTGTTTCAATTAAATCATCGGGTTTGCCAAGGTATTCACTTATAAGTTCACGTTCTGGGATAAGCAGTGATTCAATCAGGTGAGTTGTTAAAAAACCATCTTGGGCAATAATACCGGGTGTTAATGCCAATTCAGCTATACGATGCGAGATAATATTCATATCTGCCACATGCTGGGCATTTTTAGCAAAGAGTTGAAAAAAACCAGTATCATCAACAGCATGGTAGTCATCATGTCCGGCATGCACGTTCAAAGTTGATTTTGTCATGGCCCGTGCACCAATGTTAAGCACGTAGGTCAAACGTTTTCCAACTGCTGCATAAAGTGATTCATGCATATAAGCAATACCCTGACCGGATGAAAAGTTTGCCGCTCGTAAACCTGTCATTGAAAGACCGGCTGTTACAGCTGCTGCTGCATGTTCGCCTTCAGGTTCAATAAAAATCAATGGACGACCTGAAATGTTTAAATGGCCTTTAGCAGCTTCTTCTGCCCAATATTCACCCATTTGTGTGGATGGTGTAATTGGGTAAGCACCTGCTGCATCGGTTGATTCCCTTTCGCACATAATTGCTGCGGTATTTCCATCCATCGCAACACGTGTGCCTGTGTATTTGAATTTTTTAGTCTCTTTAGCCATGATGGCTCCTTTGTTTTAAGATTTTTTACTCTTATATGGTTTTAATTTTTTTTTGTCATTCAGTACTGAAACAATGTGAAGCTCCGTTTCATTGGATGACAATTTGTTTAACACTTATTTATGTTGTGCCAACCCTTCGTTCACCTTTACGGATAACTTTTTTACTTTTCTCTCCTTTTACTACACCCTTTTTCTCATCCAACCAAACAATAGCTCCGGTTGGGCAGCGTTGGATAGGAACTTGAGTTTTATGGTTCTGGTTATAATCAACAACGGGTAAATTATTTTTCATAGTGATTAAATCACCGGGTGCATCCATAGCACAACGTGCACAAGCTGTACAACCCACCTGGCAGGCTTCAAGAATATCATCACCTTCATCAAGGTTTTTGCAGGCAACCCAAAGCCGGTTGCTGACAGGTTGGATAGAAAAGAGATCTTTTGGACACACTTCTACACAATCACCACAGGCTGTGCATTTATCTTCATTGACCACAGGAAGTGAAAATGGGTTCATTGTAATTGCATCAAAATCACAGACAACTTCACAATCTCCAATCCCGAGGCAACCCCAAAAACAATCTTTGCCACCACCGGAAACAAGTGATGCTCCCTGGCAGGTTTGCAATCCTGTGTAATTAGCCCGATTACGGGCAACATTTACTCCACCCGCACAAGCCAATCTTGCTACTTGCTTTTCTTCTGATCCGACATCTACGCCAAGAAAATTAGCAATATCTATCCGGCCTTCTTCAGAGCTTACTGTACATTTTCCGGGGAGAGATTCCCCTAAAACAACTGATTCGGCAAATGGACGGCATCCCGGAAATCCGCAGGCTCCACAATTTGCGTGAGGTAGTAAATCCTCAACGATGTCAATTCTTGGGTCTTCTTCTACATGAAGCTTTTTATTGGCAATAATAAGCATTGCTGCTAAAATAAGAGTTAGCCCGCCTAGGGCAGCAAGGGCAGTTATAATTAACATGTATTACCTTGTAATCGTATTAAACCTAAAGTATCGGATTTTTTTGTCTTAATCTTAGATAAAAAGAAATCTCCCTCTAAGATTTACAGCCCCAAATATAATAATAAGAATTGGATGATCAAATTTAATTTTAGTGCTTTGCAGGAGCTTTTTTCAAAAAAAGATAAACTTTTTTCGGAAGGGTTTAGAAAGAGAAAAATCGTTTAGAAATTGAGGTCTTGAAGAGACAAATAATATGATTAAAAAAGAAATTTGTTTTGTTTACCGTTCCCAAACATTGTTCGGGAACGGAATAATAAGGCAGGTTTATTCTACAACAGTAACTCTTGTGGCTATATATGTGTCACCATGCATATGCCCGAGTATTTCAACAACCCTGGCAGTAGCAATTTCAGCAGGGCCTGGTTCTTTAAGGCTTACAATCGCTTCCTGATTTTTTATATCATTGGCGTAAAAGGCTAAAATCATGCCATTTGCATCCCTGTCAAATCCTTTGCTTTGATTTACAAGCACATTAATGTTTTGATTGATTTCCCCACCCGCTCGAACTTTATCAAACGATCCGATAGCTTTGGTAGGTTTTAGTATATAAACGGCATAAATCACAAAAAGCAGGACTACTGGAATTAATACTTTTTTAAGATTACTCATTATTATTCTCTTATAATTTATTTTGGGTAACAGTTTATTTTAAATAATGAAAAACTAATTTAACTAAAATATTTAATGCTAACAATAATTTTAGTGCCGGGTCCTTGTCTATTTTATTTTGGAAGGTTTTCAGACTGTAAAGCTTTTTTTATGGTGAATATAAAACTGCGTTCCAAAAGATGTTTTTTTATTCTTTCAACACCCATAATAAAATCGTTTTTGCCTGCTATATAAATAATCTGTTTTATAGGTGCTGTATCTGTTAAAACCATAATGATATGACTTTTCTCATTCATATAATTCCCAATCTGCTCAAAAAGATTATGAAAGTATTCATAATTTTCACCACAGTACCAGGCATGTTCAGGATCATTCTTTGGGTTATTTGGATAAAATGGGGGGTTGATTACAATCCATTCAAATTTCTTTTTGCGTATTTTTTTAAACAGATCTGATTTTGTTACAGTAATTTTCAAATCTAAACTCTTGGCATTTTCTTTAACATTTTGGATGGCTATTTCACTTATATCCGTAGCGGTTACTTTAGCCTTTTGCTTTGCTGCATAAATGGAAACAAGGCCGCTGCCTGCACCAATCTCTAAAAAGGATTTACTGCCAATATCCTGTTTTTGTAAATACTCCAAAATAAAATGAGTTGTATGAAAAAAACGTGGGGGAAATACACCAGGAAAAATTTCTATACTCATATCCTTATAAGTGTAGCTGCGTTGTTTGCTTGTATATTTGATATACAGCCATTTAAGAATAGGTGATATAAGCTTGCGTATTAATACTCTGAGCCGGTGTCGCTTACTTCGCATAAAAGCCTTCTATCTCTGGTTGACGGTATTTCCACAATCTAAAAAGGAGTTTTATTTCGTAAGGCATTTTATAGATGTTTGCTTTATAGCGCAAGAAGGAAATTAACTTAAGTAATTTACGCTTTGAAGAGGTTAACCTAAAATCGGATACCGTTGGCGAATAGGCATTTAATACGGCCTCAAAGTTTTGGATGTAATCAATCATATATGGTTTTAGCCAGGGTGTTAATGGATTTTTGCGTAAATCAAAGTTTTCCCAATGTGGGTTTATCCAGTCTTCCAAACTGTTTGGAAACTCAAATCCAGCGGATTGGACTTCTTTAAATAACTCAGAATTTTCATTTGGTACCGGACTATATAAATAAATTATTATCTCTGTGTTTGGGTTAGCTTTTTTAACATTTTTTATAAATGACACATCGGCTTTAATTTGTTGCCAGACTTTTTGTTCATTTTCTGCCGGAAGGCCTAACACAAAAGAGTACTCGGGTATAATATTAAACTTCTTCAGGCGTGCAGCAAATTTTATTATCTGGTTTGCTGTTTGCTTTCCCCCTTTGTTCATTTGCTTCAAAACTTCATCATTGCCGCTTTCCGCCCCAAAAAAGATCATCCTACAACCTGCTTCTGAAATAATTTTTAAAGATTCATCAGAATATTTATCCATGGTATCGATTCGGGCTTCACCCCACCAATGCATATTTTCATTTTTTATTAGTTGGGCAAATTCTACCGCACGCTCTTCGGAAACAAAGAAATTATTATCATGAAATTCGATTGCATCTGCGCCATATTCGTTTTTTAAATATTTTATATCCTTAAAAATGTTTTTTGCCGATTTCCCTTGCCAGCGTGCATTGTAGATTGGTACAACGGCACAAAACGAACAGGTGAACGGGCATCCAAAACTGGAATGATAGGCAATTGTCTTTTTACCAAGAAATGTTTTACCAAGATATTTTTCCATCGGGTAAAAATGGTTTAATTTTTCATATGGCAGGGAAGGGAGATCATCCATCTGGGGCAGGGCAGCCTTGGCAGTTCTGATTATTTTGTTTTCGGATTTATAAATCAGGTTTGGGATTTTGCCAATTTCAAGTCCGTCTTCAATCGCACTCAAAAGCTCAGGAAAAGCAGTGTCACCGGGGCCGTTAATAATAAAATCGACAAAGCCGGAGTAAAGCACTGCATCAGGTTGGTTTGCAGGAAAATATCCCCCCCAAATAATTTTAATTGAAGGAAAAAGATCTCGAATTTTTTTGGAAAATGGGATTGCTTGTTTCAGCTGAGGTCCGGGCATAACCGTGCAGCCAAAATATTTGAAGTTGCCGGACGCCAAATACTTCTGAATCTTTTTCCATGGATCGTTTTCCAGGTTACCATCAACGATAGCATAATCAAACTTGCCTTCAATCGATGCAGCAATCTGCAAAATAGAATTTGGAATGCGGTGGCTATGATTTGCACTTCTGGGATTAAAAAATAGAATTTTGCTCATTCAGGCTTTTATAATTTTTTAGGCCAAAAGTAGCTTTTAAGGTATTCTGACGCAAAAATAATAGAGTTTATTTATGTAGGGAATTTTTAAACTCCTTGGTGATTTCTTTTGTAACAATCAGTTTTGTCGCAAATAGAACATTGATAGGCTTTTTTCTTTATCGATTTGCCTAAACCGTAAATGCCACTTACAGATTTTATTGGGCTCATAAGAGCAGATTCATGAAGGTTAATACCACAAAAATTTTGAGGCAGAAATGAGAAAAGTGTGTGTTGATCTTTTAAAGGCCATCCACAATATCCGGGGCTAAACCGGTTACTGTGCTTATAATTCAAACCTTCCAGCATACCGCAAATATTTTGCTCCATCCAGTCAATGGCCAGCTCAACAAGTTCTGAACCGATGGTATCTGCAACATAAACTGTAAACATATCATTTTCTGATTTAATTTTTTCAATACAGGCATCGTACTCTTTTCCAAGTGTACAGACGAAAAGAAGAAGCGACTCCGCATGCTTTATTTGGCCGTTAATTATTTTGCCACTCTTAAAAATACTCTTTTTTATATGGATTTCAGTTTTACCAATTTCCACTTCTGATGCTGAAAATAATTTATAGCCTGCTTTAATTTTAAGATGTTCTTCAAGCGTTTTAAACAGTGTGTTGATTTCTTCAATTAGTATTGTCGGGACATTTTGCATGTTTGCCGGATTATAGCCCATTGCACTGAGAACTGCATTTGTTTTTATCTCCAGCTCGTTAAACGGAACATCCAATTTTTGGGCAAAGGTATTTTCTTTATTGTTATAATCCATAGGCAGCCCTGTTAAAAAACGACCCATAATTATTTTCTAAAAATTCCAATCCAGCCTGCGCATTACCAGGGATAAGGTTCATAGAGTAGCGAAGGGTTGTAAGCCAGTCGCTTTCTGTTTTGTTTAAAACAATTCTTTTTGAATCAACTGCTTCTAAAATTGCTTGACTGGCACATTGTACGGCTGCTTTAGTTTTTTCAAAACCACTTTCATGTTTGATTATTTCACTGGCAATTTTTATAACGGTTTCCGGTTCTAAAATCAATGCTTCCGGGCTATGTTTTATGTCGCTTTCAACCATCAAATCACGATAAACAAGCGCTTTAGAAGATGCGGTATTAAAAAGCCGACAGTCATAGGCCAACAATTCTAAGAAAGCCTCAGGCGCACTTCCGCTTAATAACTGTATATTTTGTACTGATTCATTACTCCATAAATCTGCAACTGCTCCGGCAATATTTCCCAATGGGCTAAAATGAGCACAACAGGAAGATTTTCCTTCCATGGAAATTGGGAAACCGGTTATTGCTTTAATTATTGGGCCCTCATAAGCGCAATCTTTGGAGGGGCCAATAGCGCCATGTTCAAAAGCTGCCAAACTTCTTGGTGCCGATGCAGCACGGTCCAACGCGGCCAAAACCGAGGGCAGCATTCCTTGTCCCGCCAACTGCATTGCAGTGTTGGAAAATCCACAAGCTGTATCGCCACCGGGTACTACATTATATTCATTGCAAATTGAACTGATTTCATCCCAAAGCCAGCCAACATCCCGATGGGAAAGAATGCCAAGACAGCTAACAATACCGGCAAGATCACCATACATCAAAGCCTGGTCATGTACTTCTTTTCCACCAACAGATTCAATGGATAAAATATCCGCTCCGGCTTGGGCTGCCAAAACAAATGCTTGCCGTGTAGTTTCCCAGCTTTCTCCGGTTCTCAGCAAAGGTGGATGGTCAGCATCACGCAAATCAACCACAGTTACCCTGAGTGCTGTAGGGATTGAAGATTCTTTATAAAAATCAGCAAGATGTTTTTTTATAAGTGCGGTTATTTCTGCTCCCCATTCTGGTTTCATGGTCATAGGAGGCAGCTGTTCAAACTCTATCACCAACCCCGGGATATGCAGTTTTTTTGATCGGTTTAAAATATTTTTACAAATATCATCATAATGGTTTAATACCTCTTGCCACGTCGAATCATTAATTAACATTGTGGGCAAAGTGAAGTTTATTTCGGGATAGACCATTCCGTCGCCAATAGTTAAATCATTGCCGCATTTAACCGGTTTAGGGGAATTACCGAAAATTAAATCATCAGGATTTGCTATTTGGAGGGATGTAAATTTTTTCATTTCACAGAACCAGTTTAAATGAGTTTTGGTGTATATTTTGTATCAATCTTTTCTCCATTTTTTAACCCTTCACAGGATTTGTGGGTTGCATTCCTTCTATCAGAGCCGTCAAACCTATTACCATCATGAATGTAAATCATGGTCATGCCTTCCCTGAGATCGCCCGTTGTATTTTCTTCCGTCCCGTGGAAAGTAAGACCAGAATGATAGCTTGCATCACCAGCATTAAGCGGTGCATATACTTTTTTAAAATCCTGCAACTGTTTAGGCTGATGCGGATTTTTGAAAATATCAACATATTCTTTTTTTGCCAGGTGCGATTTAGGATAAAAATAGAGGCAACCTTTTTCTTTTGGGGCATTATCCAGAGAGAGCCAAATTGTGGTGCTTAATTCGGGGTTTGATAAAGGCCAGTAGCTACTGTCCTGGTGAACAGGAGTTGCCCTTCCTCCGGCTTCTTTAAAAAGTGCCTGGTCATGCCATAATCGTATTCCATCTACCCGCATTAAATCTCTGGCAATCCCGGCAAACCTTTTTCCAAAAACATAGTCTTTGACAGGTTGAAAATCGAAAGCCAAAAAACCACATTGAAGAAATGATTGTTCATAAGGGCTTTTTTCTGAAAGTGATCTTTCATCTTCTTTTTTGCGAATCAATACAGCCGCTTCCATTACAGTTTTGGCAAACTCCAGAGCAGGGCCAATAAGTACATCTTTTAGGATTATGAACCCATTTTGATTATAGAATTCAATCTGTTCTTCTGTAATATTATATGGCTCATTGTAAAAAGTTAAAACTTCTTTCGGGGTCTGGCTTTTTAAAATTTCTTTCGCCTCAGTAATGGTGATACCATTTAGTTGAATCATAAATTTTTCCAGGTTGATAATTGTAAAATTGCCATTAATTAAAATATACGGCTAAACTATGCGGATCGGGGAAGAACGAATCGGCACCAATTTTGTTGGCAAAGTTTTGTGAGACAGGTGCCCCGCCAATAAAAACTTTGGTCTTTGCATTTTTCTCTTTAACAGCCTTTACCACCTCTTCCATGTTGAGCATGGTTGTAGTTAGCAATGCGCTTAGCCCAATAATGCAATTCGGATTTTCCTCAACTGCCTGAACAAATTTTGCACTGGAAACATCTGTTCCGAGGTCAACAACATCCCATCCATCGCCTTTCATAATCATTTTTACAAGATTTTTGCCTATATCATGCAAGTCGCCCTGAACTGTGCCAAGAACCAGTGTCCCTTTTGGTTTTATATTACCAGCTAAGAAATGTGGTCGTAAATGCTCCATGGCTTCATTCATGGCACGGGCGGCAATCAGCATGTTCGGTATAAAAACTTCGCCTTTGGCAAACCTTTCACCAATTTTTTTCATGCCGGGCATAAGGCCATTATTTAGGATAAGCTGTGGATCAATCTTTTGTTCGATTGCTTTAAGGGTCAGTTCGGATGCGCCGTCTTCACCTTTTAATTCCGGTGGAAAAGGGGTGTTTTTGTCTATTTTGCCAACCTCAACAACTTGTGCTAATTTTTTTAATAAATTGTCCATTTATTATCCTTTTAAAATAAATAAAATCAAATCGTGTTTACGGTAGAAATCATGGCAAGGTAATTTTCATCAGGGATATATTCCGGGATACTGTTTCCGGAGCCTAGCGTATATCCGCCTTCAGTTAATCCTTTTTTCAGCATCGTACTCGAGCGTTTAATTATTTGTTCAGGAGTACTCCGCGCCAGAAAATCCATATCAATCCCACCAAGAATTGCAATACGTTTACTCCACAAATCAAAAGCGCTTTCAACCGGGGTAATTTGGTCCTCAAAAGAATGCTTGGCATTAAAACCCATATCATCAATTACATCGTCCATCACATCTTTTAGCTGCCCGCAGGAATGCAGAATTGCCGGTTTGCCCGCTTTGTGAATTGCACGGACAATTTTTTTATGCCAGGGAAATACCCAACGTCTAAGCATATCCGGAGAAAACATGGTTTGGTTTTTAAAGCCCCAATCATCATTTACAATACATGCGCCGACTGTTTCTATAGGGGCAACCAGCTCATAAAAACGCAGTAACCTGGACCCAACAGCATCAAAGATTTCGGTGGTTAGTTTTTCATCCATCATGTACATTAAACATAAGTTTTCAAAACCAACTAAATCGATAACATTTTCCAGAATACCACCATTTCCGCTGGCAATTAGTTTCATCCCATCCGGAAGTTCACTGCGCAAATCATAATAAAGATTATAATCACCAACTTCAGGATCCGGCCAGGGATATTTTTCAAAACTTTCCTGGTCTGTGATCATATTTCCTGAGTTGAGAGAGTGACTCTTTTTCTTTGCAATCTCGTTTTTAGGGAAACTTAAAGTGTTTGTTCGCCAGGCAGAAATGGTAGTATGGTCATATCCGGCATTAATAAAAGCACTAATCAAACGTTGAAAGGGAGCCATTCTGTTTGGTGATTCCTGATTGGGTTCACCAGATAATTTTTCAACGATTCGATCATTTAAAGCAAACTCAAATAATACAGGGCGTTTTGGTTTTTCACCTTTTAGTACTTTTAAAAGTTCACTAAAATCAGGTTCAAAGTTTTTTCTTTTGTAAATAACAGGGTTCATTATATCTCCGGGTCTTTTAAAATATATTTCTTTTTATCAGGGATTTGTTAGCCAATTATTGCAATATATTATACTTTCTTTGCAGGATTTGATTAAATATCAATATATTATATTGCAATCATAAAAAATATTACCTGAGTGGTTTTGGAGTGATAATTTTGAAACTAAAGCAAGAAAAAATAATATATCCAGTTCAAAGTTCTTTTAAGGCTGTGAAGTTTTCTGTCCCCAAATTGGAGATGCCATTTCATTTTCACCCTGAATATGAACTTGTTTATATCGTTAAAGGAGAGGGCATCAGGTATATTGGAGAATCAATTCAAAAATTTAAAAATGGGGATCTGGTATTTATTGGTCCTGACCTGGCTCACGTCTGGATTAATAATGATCAGCCAGTTACAGAAACTGAAGCAGTTGTGCTGCAATTCCCGTCTGATCTGCTTGCATCGTTTATTGAAAAGCCTGAATTCAATTTGGTTGCAGATTTATTTGAGAATGCCCGTTATGGGATAAGTTTTCCTGAGATAATAGCAAGAAACTTTCTCGAGATTTTGGATGATCTGATCGCAGAAAAGGGTATTAAAAGATTAATCTCTTTAATAAAGCTGCTTGATTGTTTGTCAAAAGAAAAAAATATAAATCTGTTAAACGAGCCGGATTTTAAACCAAAACGCAAAGATTTAGACAAACGGATTAATGCAGTCCATCATTATGTACGTTCATTTTATAATCAAAAAATTTCGATCAAAGATGCAGCTGAAATTGCCAACATGGAGCAATCTGCATTTTGCCGCTTTTTTAAAGAAAATACCCAAAAAACGTTTATTCAATTTTTAAATGAAACGCGTGTAAACCAAGCTTGCCGATTACTTTTGGATAAAAATCTGACCATAAGCCAAATTGCTTTTAACTGTGGGTTTTTTAATATGGCAAATTTTTACAAACAGTTTAAAAAATATACCGGAGTTTCTCCCGCTTTATACCAGAAATAAAAATGGCTTTTATATTGAGATATAAGGACAACTATCTTCCGTGTATTAGCAAATCAGTTATTATTTTCCAGTGATTTGACACTCATTTTGTAAACAATATGGTCTGCGCCAAAAAATGAAGGAATCACTCCGCACAATTTTTTATCGAGTTTGATAAATAGTTTTGTCCATTTCTGGGCAAAGGATGAGTTTGCAAATTGCTGTGGAGAAGGGAGGATGCTGCATAAATTATTTCGTTGTTCTAATCTAAAGTAGTTTTTAAAATCCCTGAATGTGTAATATTTAAAAATAAAACCTTCTTGTGTAATAGCTTTATGTTGGAAAAGCCGATTATATAGCTTGAAAAATCGAAAAAACAGGAAGTCTGCTTTAAATGAAAAAATATGTACAGGCGGCATGGAAACAATAAATAAAAGTCCGTCTTTTGCCATTATTCTTGATAGTGTTTTTAAAGATTCTTCAAGGTTATCGATTGCATTAACAACACCAAAATTCATAATAACAATATCGTATTTAATATCAGGCACAAAATCCACAATTGCAGAGCGTGCAATTCGCACATTCAAGCCCAGGCGTTTAGCTTGTTGTCGTGCTGCTTTTACCATCTCACGTGAGATATCGATGGCGTCGATGTTCAGACTCAATGATTTGTAAAAATCAAAGTCAGCACCTGGGCCGCAACCAACATCCAACACTTTTTTTTGCGGTGAAAGACACGGCCTTATAATTTCATGAACGATGCTTCGCTGATACTCGGCCAATGGATTTTTTATAAAATTATTTTGATAATCTTTGGCATAGCTGTCAAACAGATCGGTTGGTTGCATTTATAAAGGTATTTTTTTTGGTCGTTGTGATGGGCTTGATTATACGGAAAAAGGAGGTATTAAATCAATTTGGCAAAAACTATTAAAATTATAAGCGCAAAAAAAATATACATACGTTTGTTTTTTAATTCAGTTAAACATAGTATTTGTAGATTTTCGGGATTGTTATTTATTAGAAAATATTTTCTTTGGAGGTGATATGATCAAGCCTTACAGTTTTGTCGTTTTATTTTTATTATCCGGTTTAGCATTTTCACAAAATGAGCCTGAGTGGTTAATTGATTCTGGTTTAACATTCAATCATTACCAGGCGCAGATCAAAGCCGAAGTCGGAGATCCCAGGGGAGAAAGGCTTGCAAACATATTTGAGCTGGGAATTAATGTTATTGGTTCTTATAAATGGAATAAATGGTTCGCTACTGGTTTATTTTTTAGGGCTGATAGAGGACAGAGAGATTTGGCAAAGTTTAATGGTTTTGATGATAGTGGTAAAACAACAATTAAAGACAAGGTTGGTGGCACATATTCTGAATTGTGGATAGGCCCGGTAATCCACGCTTATTGGAAACAACTCACTTTGGAATTGGGATATGCTGCATTTGGAATACGTAAAGATAATGGAAGAAGAGATATCCCAAATTCCTCCGGAGAAACAAAGGGTAGTTTTACTTTAAATCCTAAAGTGGCATGGATGGTTAACGTTGGTGGTTTTATTCCGCTATCCGATAATATTGATGCTTCGTTGAAGATAGAATATCGTGGGCGTTATTATCTTAAGCGTGATGGAAAAAAATTATTGGATAACATCGATCATGGTACACAAAGTATCGTGCCTGTTATTGGTTTAAGGCTAAGGATTAATTAATTCACTTTGGAAGACAAAGAGTTTGCAAAAAATTGTAACGTTAAAGGTGATTTGAGAAACGTCCTTTTACCGTCCGGGTTGCGTACATATAAAATCATTTATTTCTTTTATATCTATAAGAATTTCGCGCATGGCCAAACATGACTAACAGACTAAATTCAATATTATTTTCAAAGCGGCTCAGTCGATGTTTAGAAAACGAAATCCCTGATAATTAATGGAATGAAGAATTTCATGGGCCTAAATTTTTATTTTCTTAAGGATAATGGTGGCCCCGTTATGATAGTCTATATTCTCAAAAAAAAGGGATAGTTTTAAGCGGATAATGTTTTTATGGAATTATAAGAGAAGGGAGAGGTACAAAAAGATGTGCAAAGCCGGAATCAATTTCTATTTCCCGGCTATACACTTATTAAGAACTGTAAAACTATTTTTTTTTGTTCAATAAAATTAACGCGTTACTTCAAAATAAATGGTATCTGTTACTACAGATCCAAAAACTCCAATGCCATCGCCTTCAAAATTAAATCGTGCTGCATGGAAGTTGCCATCGGGTTCTTGTGTGCTGTTAAAAGTTTGCAGGTATTCGCGATAATTATCATCCGCTGCAAAAACAATTACACGGTATTCCGAATAAAAGAACAGATCGAACATAAAAATGTTTAGTGTGCTTGTTCCGGAGGTAAGTGGTGTATTTTGAATCCAATCTTCTGCAGAATCATAATCATCAAGATCTTCGTCAAAATCTTCACGCGTCAATTCTCCAAAAAGATGGTTTGTAATAAAGTTTTCAAACCTCATATCCAATGGTCTTGTGGCCGCAACATAAAAGTTAGTGCCGGGCGCCCGTTCAATTTCTATTTGGAAAGTGGCAAAATCACCACCTGGCTCTTGCTGGGCAAATTGCATACTGGTTGTATTTATACCAGCAATATGGAAACCGGCATTTGGTATAGTTGTGGTGGAGGTGGTTGACAATTGTTTGCCATCCGCTTCTGTGGTTACATCCAGCGTATAGCTTTTTCCATAATCAATTACCAAATCATTTCCATTATATTCATAATAATAGTCTTCTAAATCAGTTGTATCCGGGTTTTGATTTAGTGTAAGCGTGTATGGCGTTCCACTTTCCTCATCAATAATTTTGACGATTGTTTTTGCAGGATCAAAGAATATCTTGTCTGCTGTAATATTTTCACCAAGCTTAAAGTTTCTAAATATATGGATCCGTTCAACTTTTTTACCTGGATGTAAAAATCCATCTATACTTATTTTTGGCTGATAACTCTTGTTTTCAACCTCAACCACACCTTCACCGCAGGCGGAGATTAAAAACATGACAAATAAAATTACTACTACTTTTTTCATTTCGATACTCCGGTTTTCAAAAAAATTAAAATTCAAAATTTACACCAAGTGTTGGTAATAATGGAAACATGTATTGTTCTTTAAAATCTGGCAATCCGTTTGAATAATCATAACTGGCAAACCAAACATTTTTGCGGTTACCAATGTTATAAATTTGTAAATATGGCGACATCTTCCAGGTGTCAAACATTAAAGTCCAGGTTACACTAAGATCTAATCGCGCATAAGCAGGAAGGCGGACCTGGTTGATTTCTGTAGGGTGGTAATAAACACCTCTTGTGGGATCATCCGGGGTGGTTAAACCTAAATATGCCGATCCGGGTTCGGTGATTGGCTGACCTGTTGAAAAAACGAAATTAACACCCAGTTTCCAACTGCTGCTATCTTGCTTCACAGGCATATCGTACATCCAACGGAATGTGTTATCCAAATCGATGTTGGAAATTAGATTGACCGTGTGTTTACGGTCATGACGTGGTTCAAAGGAGTTTCCATCATTGATTGACTTTATGGTGTGTTCGGTGTTGGCAAATGAATATCCTGCCCAGCCGGTTACAATACCCACATCTTTTCTAAGCAATACTTCAAATCCATAAGAATTCCCTTTTCCCCTGTTTAAAAGTGGCTCTGCGGTTTGGAAAATTGGATCGCCCTTTTCATTAAATTTTGTTGCTTCCAAATCTGTAATAAAATTCTGATCATAAGAATAAATGTCTTTGTATGTCTTATAATATGTTTCAACCTCAAACTGCCAATAATCTGCAAGCTCACGCTGATAACCTAAAATAATATGAGTGGAAGAAGACGGCCTTAAATCTTCGTTCGAGGCAGTCCAGATATCTGCAATAAAAAAGCGGGGAATGCGGTGTAAAAATTGATGGTACAGACCGGTGGAAAACTTTAAGGTACTCTTCTCATCCAATCTATGTTTTACTGCCAGTCTTGGTGCCAGGGTTGTGTAATTTTTGTCTGCATTAAAGAAATTGAAGCGCAACCCGGTTTTTATATCCCAGTTCCAATCGGGCCTCCAGCCGGTAGAAATATAGCCAACTGTGTTTGATCGTATGGGCGCAATATGAACTTCAACACCGGGTTGTTTTGTTATATACCTAAGTTTGAGGTGTTTTTGCTCAAATCCAAAATTAAGATTGAAACTATTTGAGTAATGATACTCCAGGCTGCCTTTGACGGTTATATCATTCAGAATGTTTTCTTCTGTAACATCTATACCTTCAAATTCAAAATAGGATGAGAAACGGCTTCCGGTTACCCAAAAATTTGAGAATAATTTTGGATTAAAAACATGTGTCCATTTTGCGCTTCCGGTATAATTTCCCCACTCATATTTTAGGCCAAGATCGAAATCATCATTTGTATTGAAATCCAGATCCAAAACATCGCGCCCACCATAGCCACTTAAGGTAAGTTTGTTATTGGCATTCAAATCAAAAAAAGCTTTTATGTTGCCGTCATAAAAATAATAATCAGGAATTTCATCAATTACTTCGGCCACGGTTTTATCAAAATACGTTCGACGAATTGCACCGGATAAGGAACCCGATTTTCCTAATGGCATTTGCAATGTTGTTTTTGCAGAGAGCAGGCTTATGGACGCTTTTCCTTCAAAATTTTCCCTGTTGCCATCAAGATTTGTTACGTCAATCATCGATGAAAGTCTTCCACCTCGTTCCGCTCCAAAGCCCCCTTTGGAGAGATCAACCTGTTTGATTGCATCGGTATTAAAAGTAGAAAAAAGGCCAAAGGCATGTTCCGGATTATAGACGTCGGTCCCATCCAGAAGGTAAAGGTTTTGATCCGGTGTTCCACCGCGGATATACAGTGCGGAAGAAAAATCGGACAATGGCAAAATTCCCGGAAGTGTTTGCAGAGATCGCAGTAAGTCTGCTTCTGCAATTTGTGGAATGGCGTTCAATTGAACCGGCGCCAACTTAATTGTTGAAATATCGGCCTTGAACATTTTTACCGCAATCGGGATAGAATCCGCTGAAACAACAATGGCCTCACTTTCCATTATGTCTTCTTTGAGGATGATGTTCAATTTGACCTCATCATCTGGCTTAACATTTACCAATATTTCCTGGGTTTTATATCCGATATAGGATGTTTGAACTTTGACCTGACCCGTTGGAACATCGGTTATAACATAATAGCCGCTTCTGTTGGTGCTTGCCCCAATCAGTAAATTTTCGATAAATACATTTACGCCTATCATTGCTTCCTGGTTCGCCTCATCAAAAACGAACCCGCTAATTGTGGAATTATTTTTATTTTGGCCAAATAAAAGAGATCCCAGAATTAATATCAGTAGGAATGACTTATTCATTTTTTCCTCGAGATTAAAAATTATTGTTTTAGTGAAGAGTTTTGTTTTAAATATTTTTGTAGCCATTGTTTTCATTTTTCGTTTCAATCAAATATACTTTTTCTTTTTAATATTTTTTCAATTCGGGGTGATTACGGGTTGGTTTGATCTTTGTTTCACAAGTAGGTTTTGTTTTTACTTTCTTCACTTGGAATACCGGAAAATATTGGTTAAAAGAAATGATGAAAGATGAAACTTGAGAACTATAATCGATTTGCTAATTAATAATAATTTTTAAAAAATGAGTGATAGTTTTTATTGGTATGTCTTTAGATTAATAGGTTTTTGGTTGGATAGAATTGCGATTGACTATTCATCGTTCGCGTAAAGTTTCTGTGCTGAACTTATGAAGTGCAAATTAATTATTCTCTCTTATAAGCTTAAAAGTCTTTTCGCATTCATTCGATACATGTTTCTCAAATTGGAGTACATCACCTCTTATAATCTCAATTGTCAACAATACATCAATAAACTTGGTTTCAGAATTAAATTTGTACATTTGATTAATTATTTTTTCTCTTCCTGCATTATGTATGGTTATATCCTCATACATTTTTGTGATACTACTTAATAAATCAAATTTCATGTCAGGAAAAATATTACTTACTACAGCAGTTTCATAATAGGTTTTTTGTAAAACCGGAATACCAACACCTTTCCAGTTTGGGATTTGCCGAAATCCTTGTTTTTCAAAAAAAGGCTTTTGTAATGTTGATTTTTCAGAATGTACCCACAAACTATCCAGGGTTAAAATAAAAGCTGTGTGATATTCAATAGCCTGATCTAAACGTTTTTTATTTTCTTCTAATTCAATTGCGATACTGGTAAGTAGTTTTTGCCTTAAGTTTTCATTTGATTGATTAGTATTCCAGTTGCCGAGCAAAATGGCAAAGAATACACCTACCAAAACAATAATAAATTCAGCTAAATATTTTGCAATATTCTTTTTAAAAGTATTCATAAAATACGTCCATTTTTATTCAATGATGAAACAAAAACCAGTATTAAAATTACTAGCAATAAAAAATAGTTTAAGATATGCGATAATATATTTTTGCAAATACTATCTGATTTATAGCTGATTAACACTAAATAGCTTATGAGCTCTGAATAAAACTCCTTGTGTAAAATTCAGGTTCAAACTTTGATATTTGTCCAAACCGGCGAAAAAGTGAACAAACCTGGATTTGAGTCAAACAAAAGGTCGACAAAATAAAGTTAAGAAAATGAAAGTATAAAGAAAACCATACCATAGAACTTTATTTTAGCAAAACGGATTATACTGAAAATACATTTCTTGTTTAACGCCAAAAGAACCTAATTGTCTCAAGGCAATATTTTAGATGTCGATAGTTGTCTTATTAATTTTTCAAATAGCTGTGTTTTTTAAGATTTATTTTAACGCCATTCTACCAGCGGGCAGAGAAGCATTGCTTTGTCCCTAAAATAATGGGCGCGTATTTCTTTTAAGAAACAAGTTGATTGCGGAGGTAATAAAAAGACAATGGATATTAACCAGGGGAAAATATATTTCAGGTATATAAGTCTTTCAATTATAAGCATTGGCTGTTTTTTTACTATTCAATTTTTATTTTTTATCAGGTCTTTTGAATATACCCAGCTAATTGTCCCGTTGTGTGTTGCGTTGATTATAGGAACAATGTTAGGGAGATTAAAAATCAGCCTTAAGCTTATACAACTGAACGAAAAAAAATATAAAAGTGAACTCCAAAAAATGGAGCTAAAAGAAGAAGAACTGAAAAAAAGCCAAAATCTTTTAAACTCTTTTCTGGACCATACTAGTGCGGTTATCTATATAAAAGATATTAAGGGCAGATATTTAATGGTAAATAAAGTATATGAAGACTTATTTAAAACAAGTTTTTCAGAGCTAAAAGGAAAAACCGATTTTGATATTTTTCCGAAAGAGATTGCTGAAGCGTTTATAGAAAATGATAAAAAAATTATTAATGCAAGAGAAGAATTAACTTTAGAAGAAAAAGCCCCTCATGAGGACGGCCTACATACATACCTTTCTGTCAAGTTTCCAATATTGGATGGTAATGGAAATGTATTTGCTGTGGGAGGAATCTCAACCGATATAACAGATAACCTGCAGACCAAGGAAGATCTCAAAACCCTGAACATTGCCTTGCAGAATAGTAACAAAGAATTGGATGATTTTGCTTATATCGTTTCACATGATTTAAAGGAACCCTTACGGGGTATCCACAACTACGCTACATTCTTAAAAGAAGATTATGCTGATATTTTGGATGAAGAAGGCAACAACAAAATAGATACTTTAATACGCTTATCAAACCGGCTTGAAAGTTTTATAAATGATTTGCTTTATTACTCACGGGTGGGAAGACAGGAGTTGGCTCTTAAAAAAACGGATGTAAACAAAATAGTACATGATATTGTTGATACGCTTGACTCAACACTGAAAGAAAAAAACATTAAAGTATATTACAATGCTCTTCCAGAGATAGAATGCGATCAAGTACGGATAACCGAAGTATTTAGAAACCTGATTACAAATGCCATTAAATATAATGATAAAGAAGAAAAGTGGATTGAAGTGGGCTATCTTTCCAACGGCAATAAGCAGGAGTGCGAATGTAAAGATGGACATACTTTTTATGTGAAAGACAATGGTATCGGTATCCGTGAAAAACATAAAGAAAGCGTGTTTAAGATTTTTAAACGGCTGCATGGCCGTGATAAGTTTGGAGGCGGTACGGGCAGTGGGCTTACAATCACAAAAAAAATTATTGAGAGGCATGGTGGTAAAATATGCGTGGAATCCGAGTATGGTGAAGGGAGTATATTTTACTTTTCGATTAACGAGAGATTTAATGAAAATTAATTTTATTTACTGGCTTTGAAATGAGTCCTGATAAGAGTGTTATTAAACAAAAAAAAATTACGTATTGGCTTCTTTTTGCCTTGCTGTTTTTTAGCTACATGTTGATGCGCGATTCCGATTGGCATGGCAGTACTGAGTTTCATACCCTTTTGGAAACTGTCGCTACCATTCTTTCTTTTATAGTTGGGATTTTAGCCTTACTGCGTTTTTATTCTAAAAAGAACAATACCTTTTTATTTATCGGAACCGGGTTTTTAAGCACCGGGTTCTTAGACGGTTATCATGGTGTTGTTACAAGTACCTGGTTTGTCGGTCTCTTTATATCTTTGCCAGACCACCTGTTACCCTGGAGCTGGGTAGCTTCACGACTGTTCCTTTCTGCTTTTATGCTATTAAGCTTATGGGCATGGAGAAAAGAATTTAATGCTACAGATCGGCAAGTAATAAATGAACGCCTGGTTTACCTGTTTACAAGCGTTTTTACAATGATGAGTTTCCTCTTTTTTGTTTTCGTGCCCTTGCCCCGCGCCTACTACCCGGAATTGTTTTTTGGCAGGCCGCAAGAATTTATCCCGGCATTGTTTTTTTTATTAGCGCTATTAGGGTACTTGCGCAAAGGTGGCTGGAAAAAGGATCCGTTTGAACACTGGCTGGTACTATCCTTAATTGTTGGTTTTATGGGCCAGGCCATGTTCATGTCTTTTTCATACCAGCTTTTTGATTTTGAGTTTGACGCCGCCCACCTGCTAAAAAAAGTAAGTTATATTTTTGTTCTAATTGGATTGTTTATCAGTATTTATAAGTTGTTCCTTTCATCGGAAAAGCAAAAGAAAGATTTAAAGCTGGAAGTTGCTTTCCGTTGTCGGGCAGAAAAAAAACTTAAAAATACCAATACAGCCCTTTCTAAAAGTAACCGGGATTTGCAACGTTTTGCTTATATCGCCTCGCATGACCTAAAGGAACCACTACGCGGTATTCATAATTTTTCTTCCTTTCTTATCGAGGACTACTCAGATAAACTGGGGAATGATGGTGAGAAAAAACTAAAGACATTAGGACGTCTGGCTCAAAGGATTGAACTAATGATTAATGCGCTGCTCTATTACACACGTATAGATGAACATGGATTTGAAAATACAAAAACCAATTTCAACGAAATTATTGAAAACCTTAAAAATAGCATCTTGGAAACTAAGAATAAAAAAAATGTAGAATTTTACATAGATAACAACCTGCCGCAATTTTATTGCGATAAAGCGCGTGTAACAGAAGTCTTTCATAATCTCATTCTTAATGCAATAGAGTTTAATGACAATGACCGGAAATTGATAAAAATAGGTTATAAAGCAAATAATGAGTTACGGCTTTCCGATAGTCCTTCACATACATTTTATATAAAAGACAATGGCGTTGGGATAAAAGAAAAATATTTTGAGAGAATATTTGTAATCTTTAAACGTCTCAATGGCCGGGAAAACTATGGCAGCGGGATAGGCGCCGGGCTAACAATTTCTAAAAAGATAATTGAAAAACATGGTGGTGAAATCTGGCTGGAATCAAAAATGGGAAAAGGAAGCACATTTTTTTTTACAATTAAAGAGCAAAATATAAATAACTGATTTTCAAAGGATAAAAGATGTTGAGCAGGGAAGCCCTTTATTTGATTATAATCAATTCAGAGGAGACCTATGATGATAAGTGTTCATCAACCCATATTAATTGTGGAAGACAGCCCGGAAGATTACGAAACTACAATTAGGGCTTTTACAAAGTCTGGCCTTAAAAACCCGGTTCACCGTTGTGAAGATGGTGAAGAAGCATTGGATTTTTTGTTTAATAAAGGCCTGTATTCCGATAAAAGAAAAGCACCCCGTCCAGGAATCATTTTACTGGATTTAAACCTACCGGGTACAGATGGGAGGGAAGTGTTGCGTGAATTAAAAAAGGATGAATCGTTGCGAAAAATACCTGTGGTTGTATTAACAACCTCGTCCGACCCACGGGACATTGAAAGCTGTTATAATGACGGGGCAAATTCATATATACAAAAACCTGTCAATCTAGAGGGTTTTATCAAAGCTGTCCAAAAATTAAAAGAATATTGGTTTGAGATAGTTATTTTACCAAAGGAATAATCATGCAAGTTAATAATGATAACCTGGAAAAGCTGGATATTTTAATTGTAGAAGATAGCCCAACTGATACTGAGTTCTACAAAAGAATGTTGGGGCAAATCTCAGGAAAAACAAAATTTATTTATAATGTAATTGAAACTGAAACTGGTGCCGAAGGACTGGATTTGCTTGATGAACAAAGGGTAGATTGTGTTTTACTGGATTATAATTTACCTGATTTTACAGGCTTAGAGTTTTTAGATGAATTGAACAAATCAGGCCAAAAGAATATATCTGTTGTTATGCTTACAGGGCAGGGAAACGAGAGTATTGCTGCGCAATCATTTAAAAAAGGCGCTCAGGATTATATAGTAAAAGAACACCTGACAATTCAAGGCTTGCAAAGATCTGTTAATAACGCTGTAGAAAAAAACCGCCTTGAAAATGAAATAATTGAACAACATGAGAAAATAAAACAACAAAATCAGGAACTACAAAAATTTGCCTATATCGCTTCGCATGACTTAAAAGAACCGTTACGGAAAATACACACCTTTAGCAATATGCTAAAAAAAAGATGTGATGATAAACTTGATGAGACAGAGAACAAGTATATAGACTCTATGCAAAAAGCCAGTGAAAGAATGGGCGCTTTAATTGATGGTCTACTACAATTGTCACGGATTGAAGCAGATGATATTGATTTTAAAAAGTTGGATTTAAACAGTGCTGTACAATCGGTTTTAGAAGACCTGGAAATTGCAATCCAGGAAAATGAGGTTGAAATTAAGGTTGCCCCGCTTAAAAAAATAAATGCAAATGAGTTACAAATTAGACAACTTTTCCAAAACCTGATAAGTAATGCTATAAAATTTAATTCAAGCCAGATAGACATTTCGGGTACAAAAAAAGGAAAGATGTTTCAAATTACAATTTCAGACAATGGCATTGGTTTTGATCCAAAAAACAATGACCGCATATTTCTTACGTTTGAAAAACTAAACCCAAAAAACCTATTTGAAGGAACTGGTATTGGCCTTTCCATTTGTAAACAAATCATGGAAAAGCACAAAGGGAAAATATCTGCAATAGGTAAGCCCGGTGAAGGGGCAATATTTAAGATGGACTTTCCCTTACTACCATGACCTTAAGAAAAAAGAAACCACGTTTGTTTTGTGGAGGTCAGGTACGTTTATTTCTAAGCCTGCTTATGCTAAACTGGCAATAAAGCGATCGGACATAATAGTAGGTTTGTTTTAAAAACTCTTTCTTTAGCCGGATCATTTTTTTTCTTTGATAATCATAGGCCAGTTTTTGCATGGCGTTGCGGTACAAAGTGCCTGAAAATCTTTGCTTCATATCAAGATATCGTTGGATAGTCCGGCTCCAATCATGCTCATATACATCATCAGATTTTTCTTCAAACAATTGTGTGCCGCGCAAGGGGTAGGCGATGGTAGTTAAATAATTGTCCGGTTGGATTGAACTTATAAAATCAATCGTCTCATTGATGTCAGCAATAGTTTCACCGGGATAACCAAACATCACAAACAGGCCGGATTCAATCCCAGCAGACCTGCATAAAGAAACAGCCTTTTCGATTTGTTCTTTTGTAACGCCGCGTGACATGGCATCCAGTATTTTTTGGCTGCCCGATTCCGCACCAAACCAAATCCTGTAGCAACCCATTTCTTTGAGGATATTTACAATTTCAGCATCAATCCGGTCACCACGGGCGATACATTCAAAAGGCAGATAAATATTTTCTTCTTTTAACAATCGGGCATAATGCTTTAACCAATGTTTGTTCACTGTGAATACATCATCCACATACCACAAATGTGTGGGCTTGTATTTTGGGATGAGCATTTTTAACTCTTCCAAAACTTTTTCCGGTTTGCGCCGGCGGTGCGTAAAACCATAAACCGAATGACTGCACCATTTGCAGGTAAAGGCACATCCCCGGGCCGTAACAATGGATAACGATCGCTGGCTATGATGTTTATGCCATGCATCGAGATAAAGGTTTAAATTTATTGCCTCACGATCCGGGAAAGGAAAACTGTCCAGTTGCTTCTTAGATGAAGTCCGTGATGTTGAAATTATTTTACCGTTCTGATCCTTAAAACTGACATTGGCAATTTCATTCAGATTATTTTTTTCCTTTTTCTCAAGATGGTTTATTACGGCAAGCAACGTTTCTTCACCCTCACCGGAAATAATTATATCCGCACCATAACTAAGAAATTCATCAATTTGTGTGGCTGCATCCGGGCCGCCTAAAATAGAAATAATATTATTTTTCCGGCAAAAATCAATCAATTCCAAAACCACAAATTTGGTCATCATATTACAATGGATGCCTAAAATATCCGGGTTTTCTTTTTCAAGATGTGCAAACATTTTTTTGCGATTGGAAAATGTTGAATCAAAAACCTGCACATTTTTATTATGCTCTTTTAGCCAGGCCGAAAGGTAAAGCAAACCAAGCGGCGGATAAGGTTTCATTACCTTTTGTTCCAACGGATCTTCTTTGATGAAGTAAGTGTGGGTTAATATAGTTTTCATTATGAATTCTTTATTCTTTTTCTACGGATGTACACAGATTAACACTGATAGGATAAATACCCCTCATTTAGTATTTTGGGTAACCCCCAAAAAAACTATTAAAAATGCAAAGTTGCAGTTTTATTCTGTGAAAATCGGTGTCTATCTGTGGCGAAATTTATTTTGGTTAACTTAAATACTTTTGCATCGCCAATCTGTAAAATATCATCCCAGGGATATGTCTGTATTGCGCTGCAAACCGCCGTACAAATTTTCCAAATGGCTGTTTCCTTTTCAAAGAAATGAACCCAAAATAATGATGCGTATATTTATGTAAGGTCCGATAAAATTCGGCAGGATGCTCTCCACTATACATTAACGCCAGGTCACCGCTGTCATCCCAGTTTTTTTTAGATTTCAACTCGTGCTCAACATTTTTATAAAACTCTGTTCCGGGCAGGGGGTAAGAAACAGAAATCCCGATCGCATCCGGCACGCATTGTTGTACAAGCTGCAGTGTCAGTTTAATATCTGTCCAGGTTTCGCCCGGGTAACCGTATTGAAGAAAAAAGGCAGTTTTAATTTTGGCGTTTTTTAGTAGTTTCGCTGCGGTTTTAATTTGGCCGATACTCGTATCTTTGTCCATTGCATCTAAAATCCTCTGGCTGCCCGATTCCGCACCAAGCCAAACTTCTTCACATCCGGAACGTTTTAAGTTGGCAACATATTCTTCATCCATTAAATCTGCGCGTGCCTGAATTTTATATGGAACTGTGCGATCATGTTTTTCAATTTCATCAGCAAATTGATTGAGCCATTTGGGATTTAACCCAAAAATATCATCAGTGACCCAAACATGATCAGCACCTAATTTTTCG
The DNA here is from genome assembly GCA_013112635.1 of Calditrichota bacterium. Lineage (NCBI taxonomy): Bacteria > Pseudomonadati > Calditrichota > Calditrichota bacterium. The sequence goes on from JABFGF010000005.1 coordinate 267,563, forward strand.
GAGATAATTTTAAATTCATCTGCAATAATTTCTGCAGGACGTAGTTTGTAAGAACGGCCATAAAGCGGTTTGGCGCACCAGTTACAGCGGTAAGGGCAGCCATGTGCGGTGGAGATATTCAGCGAAAAAAAGCGGTGATGTTTTTGCCAAATTTCCCGGTACGGGTTGAGGTTTATTGATTTCCAATCAGCAACCGGGATTTTCTCAATCCAATCTTGCGCGGTATTTATTTTAGTAGAAATTGTTTTGCCATTCTCCAGGTAAGACAAACTTTTCAGCACGGAAATTTTTTCTTTTTGATTTTTTAACAACTGCAAAAACTGTAACACGATACCCTCAGCATTACGATGAATGATATAATCAAATCCTGATTTTAAATAAAACTCAGCCTGATCTGATGCATCTGATCCGTGCGCAATATAAATGACTCCGGGAATTTTATTTTTAACAAGATCAATTATTGCGCTGCGCATATTTTGCAAACACATTTTGGTGAGCCAGTTAAAATCGTCATCATAAATCAGGACAATATCGGGCTGGTAAGATTCAATTTCAGCCCTCAAGCCTGAAACGTTTTTTTCAAACATTACATCATAAAAACGACATTGAATTCCTGTTTCCTGCCTGATAAGTGCGCTAAGATACAAAGGTGCAAGTGGCGGATAAGGCTTGTGGTTGGCCTCTTCTTTTGGATCCAGAGGAAGAAAGTAAGAATGGCTGAGTAGGATTTTCATTTTTTTATTAACCACGGATTTTCACAGAAGGGCACGGATTATTTTGAGATTGTTCAAATTGTTAATTACGGCTTTATAATGTTTGTAGACTTTTTCTGTTATGATCAGTTTTTATCCATGGCGTAAATTATGTTTTGTTTATTTATAAAATTTCATCGTAAATGGAACTGTGGTCAATTCTATGAAGTTTTGCCAAACCTTCGTCAATTAAAATATTTTTATTTATCTGAAACGGGTACATTCGTGTCCAACGTTTTTTATAAAAGTCTAATATTTTTTTATTCAGCCAGCTCCAGACTCTGCTGTTAGTTGCTTTTCCGGTAAAGTCTTTTCGGAGTCTGTAAAATTCTTCTGTTGAAAATGCGGAAGATGCATTCGGCAAATTTTCAGCTATCCATTTATTTTGAATTAATAACTTTTGTTTAAAGCCGGCATTGAAAAGTGGCTTCATTTTATAAAACTGTACAGCACTGTAATAATCCTGTTGGGGCAATTTCAGGTTATCTTCATCAATAAGATAATTGACACAAAAAAGAGGTCGTTTATTAAAAACTTTCCCCAATATTGTCATTGTTAAATAAATAATCCATAATCTTTTTGGTGCACAAATAACAAACAGGTCAATATCATCATTCTTAGAGCATGATTCAAAAGCATTTGAGCCGGTAAGCGCCATATAACGCACCCAGGGAATTTGGGCAAAAAGTTTAAGATAGCGTTTATTGGATTTAAACAAATCGCGGCTAAGCTTTTTATTTTTTGAAAATTGATTTGGATTTACATGCGGAACGATTAGTTCATTGAGCCTGCTTATTTTTCCTGAAGATTCCATTGTGTTCAGGCGGGATTTTAAATCGGTGGTTTTCATTTCCTCCGGTAAAATTGCATGCAGCGATTCTTCATTTAAGGCCGAGCCCAGTTTGCCTACTATGGATAAAACTGAAAATATCATTTTTTCTGACATGAATTTTTACATTCCCTTAAACAAATCTAAAAATGATTTGCTGGTATTCGACCAGGTAAGTTCTTCGAAAATACTTTGATTTAATGCTTTTGGAAATCCTTTGTTCATCTTTTCAAAAATTAGGTCGGCCCATACATCAGGATCCGTATTTTCAATTACATATTCATGGTTGCCAAAAAATTCTTCGCACACAGCATTTTTAAAAAGGAACGCAGGAAGCCCGCTTTTTATTGCTTCAAAAGGTGTAAACCCGAAGCCTTCATATTGTGAAGTACTTATAAAAAATTGGGCGTCATTATAAAATTTATGTAAATCTTCATTTGTGACATTTGCATAAATCTGAACTGAGTTTTTCAGCTTGAGATTTGATATTAAATTTTTCAAATGTGTGCTGTGATTATTTTGCTGACCAACCAAATAGAGTTGATGAGGAATGTTATATTTGGTTTTAAGCATGGAAAAAATCTCAAGAATAAAAGGGATGTTTTTTCGCTTTTCAAAAGAGTTAACGGCCAGAATAAACGGGGGAGTACTGGCCGATTTATTTGCCGATGGTTTTCTTTTTATGTGATCTGTTCCCGGATAAATACATAAAGATTTTTCACTACTTTCGGGAAAATGTTTTGTTAAATCGTTTAAAGTTGAGTTGGAAACTGTTATAATTTTATCTGCCCGTTTTATAAAAGTTGGTATTTGCCGCGAAAAATAAATCTGTTTTATTTTGGGATAATAATCCGGATGAAGAATAAAACCCATATCATGAAAAATTGAAATTATTTTGTAGGCATTATTTGCTTTCGGTGTTATATAATGCGTTGCCAGGAAAATATCTGTGTTGTTTTTTAACAAATATTTGTGCAATGAAAATTCGTAAAAATATAATTGCTGAAAACGGTTTTTTATCGCAACTGTAATTATCCGGTCATCATTTTTCAAATAATCTGAAAACAATTCTGTATGGATTTCTTTGCAAAAAAATTGATAATTCACATCCCGCTCTTGTTGAAGTAGACTGCGGACTAAATTCAAAATATAATAAGCGGCACCGGAAAAGTTCGGTGGCAGGGCAATACAATCAATTCCGATAGTTAAGTTTTTGGAGATAGTAATTTTTATTGTCCGGTTATTTACAAATATTTAAATTAAATGATTGTAAAATTGAATCAAAAGAGATGGCAGTTTAGCAACATTCTATTTTTAAATCTGTGCGCACGGATAACTTCTTGATGCGAATATTAACTGTAAAATATAACATTGTAGTAACATAATTACGCATTTTTGTGATAAAGTTACTTATAAATTGTTTGATATAATGACTAAAAATAAATTTACTAAAATATTTATTCTGGCCTTGGATGGGACACCATTTTCGTTTTTGAAAAAAATGATTGCTTCGGGAAAAATGCCCCATTTTGCAAAATTGGCAAAACAAAATTCTTTTAAAAGAATGGACTCTGTTATTCCGCCTGTTTCCTCTGTTGCCTGGGCTTCCTTTCTTACCGGAAAAAAACCTGAGGAGCATGGCATTCTAAGTTTCACGGAGCGAAACCCGCAAACCATGGATTGGTTTACGCCAAACGCCGGGCATTTAAAATGCAAAACAATTGTTGAAAAGATTTCAGACTTGGGTAAACGAGTTTTTATAATGAATGTGCCGGCAACGTTTCCGCCAAAGCCGGTTAATGGAATTTCAATTTGTGGTTTTTTAGGCAATGACCTTTTAAAAGGAACCTATCCGAAAAATGAAGGAAAATTTCTTGTTGATCAGGGTTATCGAATTGACGCGGATACCGCACTTGCAAAAACAGATTTCCCGGCTTTCCTGCAGGATTTGAAATCTGTTCTGGAAAAACGAATTGAGATGATGTGGCACTATTTTGAGCAGGGTGAGTGGGATTTTTTTATGACCCATATAATGGAAACAGATCGATTGCATCATTTTACGTGGGAATTTATGGAAACCGGCAATCCGCATTTTGTTGATTTATATGAAAAATTTTATGGACGTTTGGATGAACTTATCGGGCAGATTGTTTCAACAATAGATGAGAACACTGCTTTGATGCTTTTATCTGATCATGGATTTACTACATTGAAAAAAGAAGTCTATTTGAATAATTGGCTCTGGCAAAATGATTATTTGCGTTTTACAAAACCCGTTCCACAAACCCTGCACGATATTCATCCCCAATCAAAAGCGTATGCCTTGTATCCGGGCAGAATTTTTGTCAACCTAAAAGGACGCGAGAAAAATGGGAGTGTTGAACCGGGCGTTGAGTACGATACCTTAATTGCAGAATTAGAGCAAAAATTATTTGAAATGGCTGATCCGCTTACCGGCGAAAAAATCATAAAAAAAGTTTTTAAAGGCCAGGAATTATACGGAAATCCTTCAAAACTGGAATTGGGTAACGAGAATAGTTTTTCGTCCTTTGCAGATTTGGTTGCCATTGCCCATGATGGATATGACCTGAAAGGACAATTGTGGAATAAGGATCTTTTTGAAAAAACGGTTTTTAACGGTATGCATACTTTTGACGATGCATTTGTATTGTTTACAGGTTCAGACATCGATAAAAATAATATATCAATAGCAGATTTGTCAGAATTTATTTTAAAATTGTTCAATAGAAATATTTGACCATAAATTTAGAAAGCGTAAATTTTGGCTTCCATAAAACTCAGAAATTATTGGTAATATATTTTATGAAAAACTGGTACGCATTATACACACGTCCGCGGCATGAAAAAAAGGCCTACGAGCTTCTTATCGAAAAAGGTGCCACAGCATATTTGCCGTTGTTGAACACCGTACGTGAGTATAAAAGCCGCAAGAAAAAAGTAGAGCTGCCATTATTTCCAAGCTACTTGTTTTGCCAATTTGAGTATAAAGAACGCTTTGGAATTCTTGAAACACACGGCATAATAAAAATTGTTAATTTTAATGGCGAGCCTGCCATAGTTCCGGATTGGCAAATTGAGGCTATGCGAACCGTTTTACTAAATCCACAATCTTTACAGCTTGAAAACTATTTCAGGCAAGGTGACCTTGTAGAAGTAATGTCCGGTCCTTTTAAAGGATTGCAGGGAACGGTTATGAATAAAAAAGGCGAGTCACGCCTGGTAATCACCATTGATGGAATTATGCAAACTTTGTCCGTAGAAATTGATATGGACAACTTAAAAGCAGTTTCTGCTTAGATAAAATGAGTTCAAAACAACCAAATGAAACTGCCAAAATAAAGCAGTTTGGGTATGTCGTTTCAGCAGTTTTGCTGATAATTTCAAATATCGGTCTTATTAATGAATGGCCATATACACCCATCTTTTTTATTTTAATGATGTATTTTTTAACCGGCAGTTTGTGGGGGCCGGGATTGATAAGGATCTTTTATAATATTTTTGGAAAACATTTTTTTAAGAATGAAAACGAAGGTGAAAATAAACCCGGAAGCGATCATTTTAGCAAAAATTAAGCCGATAATTGGCAATAGCTAATTTACAACTCAACACTTATTTTAATTACAAAATACCTTATGTTTAAAGACTCAAAACTACGCACTTTTCTTAAAACCATTTCCTGGCGAATTACTGCCACTACGACTACAGTAATTATTGTTTATATTTTTACCGGGCAAATCGAAACAGCTATTGAAGTTGGCTTACTGGAGATGGTTGCCAAAATGTTCATTTACTATGTTCATGAGCGGGGCTGGGATAAACTTAAATTTGGCAAAGTAGAAGTTCCATCGATGGTTATCTGGATTACGGGTATTCCATATTCTGGTAAAACTACTTTAGGAGATATGATTGCTGAAGAACTGGAAAAAGAAAAACGCAAGCATCAACGGCTGGATAGCCACACTGTTCGTGCGTTATTTCCAAATGTAGGATTCTCCAAAGACGAGGTTAACAGCCATATAAAACGCGTTGGGCATTTATCATCGATTTTAGAGAAAAATGGAATTATTGCCATTGCTTCCTTTGTATCGCCTTATGCTGAAAGCCGTGATTTTGTGCGGGGGATGTGTAAAAATTTCGTGGAAGTGCATCTGGAGTCAACAGCAGAATTTGCTAAACAATTTGATGAAAAAGGGTTCTTCGAAAAAGCGTTTAATGGCGAACTTGAAGATGTGCCCGGAGTAACTGTCGATTTTGAAAAATCAGAAAAGGCAGAGCTAACTTTTGATATGCAAAAGACTTCTTTGGAGAAAGTTAAAAAAGAGGTTATGAAATTTGTACGGGAAAACTATTAGCCCGGGAAATTCTTCGTAATAAAAAACGGAATTGGGAGCGTCCCAATTCCGTTGATATTTTTTTTTAAAATCCTGTGTTTTAAAATCTAAACAATCATCCCTGCACAAACAGTTTCGTTGGTACCTTCATCAATCAAAGTAACACTGCCTGTAATACGGTTTTTGCGATAACTATCATAAAAAAGAGGTTTGGTTGTGCGGATTGAAAGCCGTGCTATGTCGTTCATATCAATTTGTTTGTCTTCGCTGTTTCTATCCAAAGTGTTAATATCTATTTTGTATTTCACATCTTTAACCATGCAGCGCACATCATTTGACGTATGTTTTAAGGCATATTTGCCACCGGGGATCATTGGTTTATCATTTAGCCAGCAAACCATTATATCAATATCCTGGTCAACATTAGGCCGGTTGTTTTCCCTGACAATCATATCGCCACGGCTGATATCAATTTCATCTTCAAGTGTCAAAGTTACAGATTGTGGTGTGTGGGCCATTTCCAGGCTTTCTTCATAAAAATCTATAGTTTTAATTGAGGAAGAAAATCCTGATGGTAAAATGTGAACATTATCGCCTTTTTTAAATGTCCCTCCTGCGATACGTCCACCATAACCGCGATAATCCGGGAATTCTTTGCTTTGAGGACGAATGACATATTGAACGGGAAAGCGTGGATCGATGTGATTATTATCGCTGGCAATATAAATCGTTTCCAGCAGATACATCAGGGTTGGTCCATTATACCAATCCATTTTTTGAGAACGGATTACAACATTGTCACCTTTAAGCGCACTGATTGGTATAAAACGAATATCCTGCACATCCAGCTTGGCGGAGAAGCCCATAAAATCGTCATTTATTTTTTCAAAAACTTTCTCATCATAATCGACGAGATCCATTTTATTTACACAGACAATCAAATGTGGAATTTGAAGTAAAGAAGCAATAAATGCATGGCGCAGAGTTTGTTCAATCACACCATGTCGTGCATCGATTAAAATTATGGCTGCATTGGCTGTGGAAGCCCCGGTTACCATGTTGCGGGTGTATTGAACATGGCCGGGTGTATCAGCAATAATAAATTTTCTTTTGGGTGTTGCGAAATAACGGTAAGCCACGTCAATCGTAATCCCTTGTTCACGCTCTGCTCTCAGGCCATCGGTTAATAGGGCAAGATTAACTTCTTCGTCACCTACTTTTTGGCTGGCTGTTTCGATGGCTTCCATCTGGTCTTCAAAAATGGCTTTACTATCATAAAGTAAGCGGCCGATTAATGTACTTTTACCATCATCAACGCTGCCTGCGGTAGTAAAACGTAAAAGTTCGCTTTTATCATAATTTTGTAATATCGGGTCGGTCATTATTAAAAGTATCCTTCTTTTTTACGGTCTTCCATTGCCGCTTCAGAGCGTTTGTCGTCATGTCTCGTGCCTCGTTCTGTAGTTCGTGATGCAGCAATTTCATTGATGATGTCTGTTAGATTATCAGCCGGTGATTCAACGCCGCCTGTACAAGTCATATCGCCAATTGTTCTAAAGCGGATTGTCTTCTTTTCCCATTTTTCATTTTTCAATAATTGAATATGGGGCGATTTTGCCAGAAAAGTTCCATGGCGGTTTACAACTTCGCGTTTATGGGTAAAATAAAGGTTTGGCAGATCGATATTTTCCATTTTTATGTATTGCCAAACATCCAGTTCTGTCCAGTTACTGATTGGAAAAACCCTGAAATGTTCACCCATGTTTTTACGGCCATTGAAAATATTCCATAATTCAGGACGTTGATTTTTAGGATCCCACTGACCAAAATCATCACGGTGTGAAAAGAAGCGTTCTTTAGCTCGGGCTTTCTCTTCGTCACGGCGGCCACCACCAAGGGCTGCATCAACTTGTAATTCTTCAATTGCATCCAATAAAGTAACGGTTTGTGCTTTATTCCGGCTTGGGTTAGGTCCCTTTTCTTCGGCAACCCGGCCTTGTTTGATAGAATCTTCCACATAACGTACTTCCAGGCGTGAACCGGTTTTCTTTACAAGGTCATCACGGAAATCCAGGGTCTCCTGAAAGTTATGGCCTGTATCGATATGCAAAAGCGGAAAGGGAAGTTTAGCAGGATAAAAGGCTTTTCGTGCCAGGTGAAACATAATAATCGAATCCTTGCCGCCCGAAAATAGCAGGACAGGTTTTTCAAATTGTGCGGCCACTTCACGCATCACAAAAATGGACTCGGCTTCGAGTTCCCGCAAATGGCTAATGTTATAATTGTACACGGTATCTCCTAAAATTCTAAAACACAAAATACAAAAGACAAACAAATCTCAAAAAAATAATACTCACATTAACCTTCACTACATTTATTATAATAAAAACTTAAAGAATTGTGGTCATGCATAGTGAAAGTTTCATTTTTGTAATTTATTTGTTATTTGGCTCTCGTAATTTGCGGTTTCCAAATTGTTTCAAAAATTTGGTATCTATTTTTTTTCAATTAATGGTAAAATATTTTCAAGTACTTTTTGTATTGAATCTTCAATTGTTAATTCGGCTGTTCTGATTTCAATATCCGGATTTACAGAAGCCTCGAATGGCGCATCAATTCCTGTAAAATTTTTAATCTCTCCATTGCGTACTTTTTTATACAATCCTTTTACATCACGCTTTTCACAAATCTCCAATGGGGCATTTATATAAATTTCCACAAAATTTTCCGGCCCGATAATTTTGCGCGCTTGGTCACGTATTTCGATAGTCGGGCTTACAAAACTATTAATCGTAATTATACCACAATTAAAAAACAGTTTTGAAACTTCTGAAATGCGCCGGATATTTTCGATGCGATCATCTTCAGAAAATCCAAGATTATTATTAATGCCGCTTCGCACATTGTCGCCATCAAGAATTTGAGTAAGAAATCCTTTTTTATGGAGTTCCTTTTCAACACCGATGGCAATGGTAGATTTTCCGGAACCGGAAAGACCGGTCATCCAAAAGACTTTTGCTCTTTGTTTGAGCAAGTTTTCTTTGGCATCTTTTTGGATTATTTGGTCTAAAACCGGATGTATGTTTGTTGCTTTGGTTGACATAAATTTTTGAACTATTCTGGTTATCGGTAGATTTAAAAATATTTTCAATTATTACAAGCTTTAAATGTACTAAAAACCTACTTCCTTTTTCAAGATTGATTTTCCTTTAAGAATTCTAATTTACAGCTAAAAGAGTGAACGATGGTGATTTTAATCATTAGAATTTTGTTTAAATTTAAAGAATAGTTAATATTGGCTTTACATTTGAAACCCAAAATTATTGACTATAAAACCTGAAATTTCGCCGCTTCCCAAATCTTGCATATGGCCAGAATGGGTTTAAAAGGAGAAAAATGGCAAAAAATTTTGCTTTAATAGGAGCTGCCGGCTATATCGCACCAAGGCACATGCAGGCAATAGCTGAAACTGGAAATAATCTGAAATGTGCTTTGGATAAAAGTGATTCGGTTGGAATTCTGGATCGGTACTTTGAAAATGTAGATTTTTTTACAGAGTTTGAACGATTCGATCGCCATGTTGAAATGCTGAGAACAAAAAGTACAGCCGATAAAATCGATTATGTTAGTATTTGTTCGCCAAACTATTTCCATGATGCACACATGCGTTTTGCTTTGCGGATTGGTGCCCATGCCATTTGTGAGAAACCGTTGGTTTTGAATCCCTGGAACCTGGATGCCCTAGAAACTTTGGAAGAACAATCTGAAACAAATATTTATAATGTTTTGCAGCTGCGGCTACACAAATCCATAATTGCTTTAAAAGAAAAAATTGAGAAAAAAGCAAACGATAAAAAACATGAAATCGTATTAACTTATATTACTTCCCGCGGAAAATGGTATGATTATTCCTGGAAAGGTGATCAGGAAAAATCGGGTGGTGTGCCAACCAATATTGGAATACATTTTTTTGATATGTTGACCTGGATATTTGGGGATGTTCAAAATCACCAGGTGCATATTAATGAAAAGAGAAAAGCTTCAGGATTTATAGAATTGGAAAAAGCAAATGTACGCTGGTATCTTTCTTTAGATAGAAATGACTTGCCTGAACAAGCTGTAAATGATGGGAAAACAACTTTTCGTTCTATCACAATTGATGGGGATGAGATTGAGTTTTCAGGCGGCTTTACTGATTTACACACAGAGATTTATAAAGATATTCTTAATGGTGGTGGTTTTAGGATTAGTCATGCCCGCACATCTGTGGAGCTTGCTTATCAAATCCGCCATGCAAAAATAGAGAAACCTGGTAACGAAGAAGCGCATCCATTTTTATTGTTGTAGGCAAAGTTAGTTTTGAGATATTAAACTTCAAATTGTCATTCCCGAACGTTTTTATCGGGAATCCGATTTTTATATAAGACCATTCAGATTCCTTGCACGTTCCGCAAGCTTCACTCCAAGGAATGACAGACTAAAATGAGTACTTTAAACAAAGGTTATAAATGAACGAACAAAACTTTTTTGTCCACGAATCCGCTTATGTGGATGATAACGTTGAAATTGGTGAAGGCACAAAAGTCTGGCATTACAGCCATATACAAAGTGCTGCTCGAATTGGCAAGAAATGCGTTTTTGGCCAAAATGTAAATGTGGCGAATAATGTAAAAATTGGCAATTTTTGCAAAATCCAAAATAACGTTTCAATCTATGAGGGTGTGGAGCTTGAAGATTATGTTTTCTGCGGCCCTTCGATGGTTTTTACAAATATCATGGAACCACGATGCGAGTTTCCGCAGGTAGGGGCAGAATTCTACTTAAAAACAATTGTTGGATATGGTGCTTCGATTGGAGCAAATGCCACCATAGTTTGTGGCCATGATATTGGACGTTTTGCATTTATTGCCGCCGGGGCAGTGGTTGTTAAAGATGTTCCTCAATATGCATTGATGGCCGGTGTTCCTGCTAAACAAGTCGGCTGGATGAGCCGCCATGGAGCAAAGCTACCCGAAGCAGATAAGGATGGAATTATGGTCTGTTCAAAATCAGGCTGGAAATATGAGATTAATTCCAAAGGATTACTTGTTTGTTTGGATTGGGCTGAAGATAAAGCAGTTAGCTAATAGGTTGGCATTGGGTTTTCATATTTTGTTAGAAGGACTATTTTTAATTCCTGTGGCTAAAAATAATTTACCACCAACTTTGCTTTCTTTAATGGGTAAATATTTATAATGGAATTGAGATGTTTTAGTTTTTAGCAATTGCCAAATTTTCCGATTTAAATCTGCTTTTGCAAATTTTTCAACTAACCAGGTATTGAAATTTCTTCTTTCTGCAAAAACATCTACAATTACTATTCTTCCATTTTCTTTCAACAAATTTAGCATTTTATCTAAAACCTGTTCCCAATCTGGAATAACCGAAAGCCCTAAAAAACAAATAATTCTATCAAAATGGGGTTCTTTCTTGATTCGTTTTTTAACAAAAGCCGGAGTTAAATCTCTCGCATCTGCTTGAAATAATGTAATGTTTTTCCATTTTTTTTTACTAATCGTTACCTGGCCTTTGTTCAGCATTCCTTCAGATAAGTCAGTTCCATAAATTTCAATATCCGCTTTTGTTGCGATTATATGCTTAAAATTTGCACCGGTACCACAAGCAATGTCAAGTATAGTTTGTCCAGGTTTTAAGTCTAAAAAATCTATGGCTTGTTGTCTACTTCCAAAATATAATTTTTCTAAGAACGAGTCATAAGTAAATGAGAATATGTCATACCATTTCGAACTCATTTTATTCCCTTTTTTCTCAAATCCCACATGGGACCGCTTCCCATCTCAAAATCCCAGTCACTTACCTGGCTGTCAATTTTGCCAAGAATTTTTTCTACTTCGCGATAAATGGTTCCGAGGTTTCTAAAATGAGCAAGTACCTTTTCGTTTTTGGGCTCTAAATAACGTTCCTTACACCATATCAAAAAATCATCAGATTCAGCATAAAACTCGAGTTCCCGCAAAACAAGACATAGATTTAACAATGGATAATTATAGCGAATATCACCATTTTCATCCTCAACATAGAAATTAAATGTCTTTCCTTCTACTTTGAATTCAACCGCTCGATAGTCTTCATTTTCAGCAAGGAAATCTGAACTCGAGAAACGTATTTCTATTTTGTGTTTTATGAAGATATTATTTAGCTCATCTATTTCTGGAAATTTGCTCATTTGTTGTGTCAAAACGTTGTTTAATGTAAAAAACAATGAAAGGGTAGTCTTTACTACCACATGTTTTTTAATGTTTTAGGATTCTTTTGATGTGACATTTAATAAAAAATAATCAAATTTATCCTTTTTAAATTATGGCCTTATAGATTGCTCACATTATCTATTGTAATATTAAACATATCCGTATTTATACCAACGTAAATATTCTTTTCAGCCTTCTTCTTTTCTTCATTTGTAAGTGCAGTTTTGTTTAAGAAAGCTTCTTTAATATTTCTTTCTTTTCGCGCCTGTAGATATCCTCTTCTTTGCGATATTTGTTCACCCAGTTCAAAGATGATTAAACTACTTCCTTTAAGTAATTGTTTACCAATTTCGATCCACCACATTTTATCGGTATCACCTATTGATGAACCGAAAATGCATATTAAATTTGCATATGATATTTGTTGTTTACATAGTATGTCAATGCCATGTTTATTGGCTTGGTTGCAACTGTTTTTAACAAGTGCTTCTAAAATATCTTGATTGGTATGGAAACTAGTATTAGCGATTTGAGATATGTCATTTACACCCATCACCATTCTGTCATTCGCATAACCGTGAATATGTTCTATCCTTTGTAGTATTATCTTATAATTATTATTGGACCCAATTTGTAAATTTTGCGGTTTTTCCCCCAATATTTTTTCGATAGACCGAGTATAATTGAAAGTAATAACATTAACATTCCAGTTAGAGTTATTCCAATTTCTTTTGAACATAGAAAGCTTATCTTTATCTGATTTCAAAAGTAAACGTTCTGGATAAGAGAAATAATCAAACAGCTTTTTTTTGTCTATTTTATTGAAATTGAAATTGCTTTCAGTTTGTAAAAGAAAATCACAAAGATTATCACCGATATCTTCAAATACTAAGTCAAATTCCTTAACAGAGTTAATATTTTGGGTATATTTCCCTAAAGCTAATTCTAAGTCTGACCAATTTTTTAAGTTTATAGATATGTCTTTTTTTAGATTGATTATCGAATCACTTGACGAATCAATGGATTGATAATATTTATAAAAATCAGTGTATTTTGTTTTCATTCCTAAGTTTAGGTCAAATCCATTACCAATGATAAATAGGATATTCATATTAAATTTTTACTCATTATTAAATGATTAATACTTGATATTTCTTTTTTGTTTTTTGATGCGTTTTATCAATTTTCCTAAATCTTTGTCCTTCTTTTTTCGCTCTTGGGCATTCGATTCAAAATGCATTTTTTCTTTTTCCATCTTAAGATAATTTGCATAAGAGTCAGAATCTAATTCTTCATTTTCAATTGCAGCCAACACAGCGCAACCTTTTTCATTTGTATGGGTGCAATCATTAAACTTACAATCTTGAGCAAAAGTCAAAATTTTATCAAACGTTATTTCAAGACCACCAGAACTATCTGTTATTCCAACTTCTCTCATTCCAGGATTGTCAATTAATATTCCATTTTCTAAAACAAGTAATTCTCTGTGGCTTGTTACATGTTTGCCTCGATCAATACTTTTGCTTATTTCGCCGGTATCCATCATAATGGTTCCGGTTAATGTATTTATAAGTGTAGACTTTCCTACACCTGATGAACCCAATAAACAATAAGTACACCCCTTTATTAGTTTGGATTTTAGCTCATCAATACCCAATTGAGTCTGGTTGCTTATTGCAAATATCGGGATGTTTTTAATTCTTTCTTTTATTTGAGATAACAATTCTTCCATTTGTTGTTTATCAATTAAATCAACTTTGCTCAAAATAATAATAGGTTCAATTTTAGAAGCATTGCATATCGTCAGATAACGCTCCAGTCGATTTATGTTGAAATCCCTGTTTATAGACTGAACGATTATTCCAAAATCAATATTTGAAGCAATAATTTGTGTTTGCCCAAATTTGCCAACAGCCTTTCTTTCAATAATTGACTTTCTGGGAAAAATTGCATGGATGAGAGCTTTGTTATCATCGTATTCTGCAATGGACACCCAATCGCCGACAACAGGCAAGTCAATTCTATTTGAAGCTGTAAATCTCATATTTCCAATAACTTCTGCATCAAACTCGGCGGAGTCAGTTTTTACAGAAAATCGACCTTTATGTTCTGAAATAACCCTTCCGATTCCAAACGAGTCAAGGTTCTGTTCTTTTCTGTAAGCTTCTAATTCTTTGGTATATCCTAAATCTTCAAGTGTCATTTCTATGCCTTCATTATTATTAGTGGTTATACACTCCATTGAATATAATTGTGGCTAAACTTTTAAACAAATCACTCATAACAGGTTTTTTGCGTTTCGGTTTTAGTTATAATGTTAAAAGAGCCCGTCCTATTAGAGCAAATCACAATTAAAAACAGATTCGCTATTTGGCCTAATAGTTAGTACCTTTCGCGGCTATTATATTGAAACAGAATTGGTTTGTTATTTAAACTACTTAGTTTGACAATTATACTCGATTCAAAATACAAATTGTTTCAATCGGTATATTTATTTATTTGAAAAGGAAGAAGATTTTGGAAAGTATTACCATAGATCAGCTTGGTCTATCAGAAAATGTTTTAAAAGGTGTTCAGGAACTTGGTTTTGAAAAACCGACACCTGTACAAGAAAAAGTAATCCCGTTGTTGTTAAGCAAACCAACCGATTTAGTTGCATTGGCACAAACAGGAACTGGCAAAACAGCCGCTTATGGATTACCAATTATTGAACACATTGATCTTGAAAACAAAAATACGCAGGCGCTGATTCTCAGCCCAACCCGCGAGTTGTGTATTCAAATTGCTAAAGATATAAAAAAATATTCTAAGTTTATAAAGGGTATGAATATTACTGCTGTATATGGTGGGACAGATATTAACCGGCAGATTAAATCACTTGAAAAAGGTGTCCATATTATTGTGGCTACACCAGGCCGAATGCTGGATTTGATGTATCGCAAAAAAGCAGATATTACAACAATCAATACTGTGGTTTTGGATGAAGCCGATGAAATGCTCAATATGGGTTTTCAGGAAGATTTGAATAATATTTTGCAGGACACACCCTCTGATAAAAACACTCTTTTATTTTCTGCAACCATGCCGCGCGAAGCAGAGAAAATTGCTAAAGATTATATGAGTGATCCGGAAAAAATTACGGTTGGCAAGCGTAATGCCGGAGCCGCAAATGTGGAGCACCTGTATTATATGGTGCAGGCCAAAGATCGTTATCTGGCCCTTAAAAGAATCGCCGATATTAACCCGGATATTTACGGGATTATTTTTTGCCGTACACGAAAAGAGACAAAAGAGATTGCAGATAAACTGATTCACGATGGTTATAATGCCGATGCGCTTCACGGAGATTTAACTCAATCTCAGCGTGATTTTGTTATGCAAAAATTTAGGGTAAAAAACCTGCAAATGCTGGTTGCAACAGATGTTGCGGCACGAGGTTTGGATGTAAATGATTTGACCCATGTAATAAATGTTGATTTGCCTGATGACCTGGAAGTTTACACGCACAGAAGTGGTAGAACCGGTCGTGCAGGTAAAGCCGGTATTGCGATCAATATTGTTCATAGCCGGGAAAAGGGCAAGATTCGACGCATTGAACAATTGATAGGTAAAAAGTTTGAACATCGACGTGTTCCCGGTGGTGCAGAAATTTGCAAAACCCAGCTTTTTCATCTGATCGATAAAATGCAAAATGTTGAAATTGACCATGAACAGATCGATCCGTTTTTACCGGATGTTTATGAAAAACTAAAAGATCTGGATAAAGAAGAATTGATTAAAAATTTTGTGGCTTTGGAGTTTAACCGCTTTCTCGATTATTATAAAAATGCAAAAGATATTAATTTTGTTGAAAAATCAAGACGCGATTTTTCGGACCGCCCGGACAGACAAAAAAAATCCAGAAGAGATTTTTCCAAAACACGCTATACTCGCTTTTTTATAAATGTTGGTAACAAGGACAATTTGAATGCCGGCACATTAATTGGATTGATAAACCGCTACTGCCAGGATAGGGAAATGGAAATTGGCAAGATTGAAGTTATGAAAACCTTTTCCTTTTTTGAAGTGGGCGAATTTTATGCAGACCAGGTTTTAGCTGCCTTCCGCGGTGCAAAGTTTGATAAAAGATCTATCCAGGTAGAAGTGGCACAGCCAAGGGATAATCAGCGCACCGGAAAAAAAGAAAGCTTCCGCGATCGGAAAGATAAAAGGGGTGGATTTCCAAAAGACGGCCCTTCAAAAGGCAAACGCCGTGAACGCAGATAAGATTATATAGCGAGACATTGTTCTCGCTTTTTTTTTGTCATTCCCGAATGTTCTGATCGGGAATCCGGTGCTTCATGTATTAGATTCCTGCTAAAAACATGCAGGTTGAAAATCCCGTTTGTCGGGGAATGACAAGCCTTTTTTATAATTAAATCTGATTGTCATGTTGACGAAGAAAGTATCCCAAATAATATTTTAATACCCTCACTGATTTTAATTTGACTTTCTCCCAAATTTGATGTTTTTTAGTTTAAAGCAAAAAGGTTATATCCTTATACCGATTATCCACAAATTCTAATAAGAAGAATCGGGCATCTCTATTAATACGAATTAGTTAAAGAGCAACAAATTCTGTTCCAGTTAACAAAATTTTTCATCAAAAATTGGGAGGTTATATGTTTTTAGCTAAGCCACGTAAAAATGATGGAGAAATACCTACCTCATCACTCGCTGATATTGTTTTCCTATTGTTGATCTTTTTTCTGGTAACAACAAGTATTGATGTTGAAAAGGGCATTAGCCTGCATTTACCAGAATTTCCGGGGAAAGAAAAAGAAATCCACCCAGATAACCTTGTCAATATTATGATAAATGGGCAAAACCGTGTGGCAATTGATGGAGAAGAGATTTCTCTTGCCGAGATCACATCATTGGTGAAAACAGAACTTGCTGATCATCCGGAATTAGTAGTTTCAATAAAATCAAATTCACAAGCTGATTATAACACTTATATAAAAGTGCTTGATAAAGTAAAAAAGGCGTGGGGTAATAAACCGGCACGTATTTCTATAGCCGATGCTGACTTATAAATTTGGTTTCAAAAAGCTTTCCCCACAGCGAATTTAAAGATTGTTTGTTTGTGCCACTTGTGACTAAACAGGTGGCTATCTGCAATAACTATGTCGATATTGAATCCATTAAATAGAGTATTAGCGCCGACAGTTAAAAATTTTGAGTTAAATTTATTTTCGGAATATAAATATTTCGATTTGAATTTGTGATTAATAATAAAAATTCCGTAGAAAATTAGGAGTTGGTCTGAAAACGGATGTCCATAACTTGTTGAGAAATCAAGACTATTTTTAAAAAGACCTGCTGATTCCCAGTCAGCGTAGGACAATTCCATTAAAAATATGTCTGTCGCACTTCTAAAATTTACCCCGAAGTGGAAACGGTTTGGAAGCTCAGCAACTGCCTTCCAAGTGCTGGGATTAATAATTGGTGTTTGAAAACTACCATTATTTGGATCAGGGTCTAAAGTTTGAATGAGATTTACACCTTTGTATTCCAAATCGCCACTTATATCAATACCCGTTTCATAGTAACCTGCAAGTTCAATTTGTCCATGCCCGGTTTCAATTCTGTAATTAACTCCTGTGGCAAAACTGGGAGAAGAACCAGAAGCATTAGTTTCTAAGTGCCAAATTTTATCTTTCATACGGAAATAATCATAATTGACACGAATTGCGAAACTTACTCCAGATAAAAAACGAGAAATATCATAAGCAGCAATTGCTGAAAAGGCATAAATATTCGTTTGTCTTTTTGAAGAGAAAGTCTCACCTGTTCCTTGCGGATTCTCGATTGTTGTTATATCCATTTCTCCAAAATCCAAAATACTATTATATTTTTGAGAAGCTGAAAATCCTATTGTTAAAGACTCATTCCAGGGATAAACAAAAGCTAAAGATTGGGGCAAACCAATATAGCTATTGATATAACCGAAATCAGCGAGATATGCTTCATTTATATTGGAGTTATATTGATAGGACAACCCAACAGCCAAAGTATCAAAAAAAACGAGGGCAGCGGGATTGCTTCCGCTAATTTGTGATAAAGTTGTTGGAAAATTATAGGAGAAACCATTTGAGCTTAGTGACTGCCAGCGAATACCCTGAGGTAAAATGGTTGCTGCAATTTTCCTGTTAATTTCATAAGTCTGAGAATATGTAGCCGAAAAAAATAGTAATACAAAAAAGAGTAATGTTTTCATTTGAGGATCCTAAAAAATTATTAGGACAAATATACTGAATTAGGTTAAAGAAAAAAAGACAGGAAAAGGCTTATTTATGCTTATTGTCAATGTAGCTATTGATTTCTTTGCAAACATTCTCGAATGAGTTGATAACCTGGTCATTGTTAAAGCGACTATTTTTAAACCATATACGTCAAGAAATAGTGATCTTTGTTTATCATATTCAATGTTTTCTGTTTTCTCATGGATTTCGCCATCTATCTCAATTACCAATTTTAGCTTAGCAATATAAAAATCAACGATAAAATGATCGATTGGTCTTTGTCGTAGCACCCTTAAAGGAAAGTTCTTAAAGAATTTCTTCCAAAGTTTTTTTTCAGCAAAAGTCATGTTCTTTCGGAGTTGTTTCGCCCTTTCAACCAATTGGGGATTATAGGGAAGGTGACGACCATTATAAATCAAACCGCGGGCTTTTAGTTCATGTGCAAAAAACAAAATTTATTCCTTTACATTACTATTATCCCCCTAACAAGATTTTGGTACTAGCCAATGAACTACAGTCCCCCTTTTAAAGGGGGATTAGGGGGATTTAGATGAACTATAATCCTGCTTTCGGATTTAGTCTCATTCGTCCTCTTCCTGATTAAAAATATAATCCCATTGCAACCACAAGTTTAAACGCACCTGTAGATCATTCTCATCGTTACCTTTAATCTGGTTATAATTTGTAAAACTATGGTTGCTAATATCCAATTCAATATGGCCAATGTTTGCTGGTTTGTAAAAAACATTTATTCCGGTATGGATATCCGATTCAACCGTCCCAAATGGGAAGGGTTCGTCATAGCCTTCTTCAACTGTATAGTTTTCAAAATCTGTGTTAAATTCGCCCTGGACAGTTCCTTCTCCCTGGCGGATTAACCCGGCATTTATGGCAACTTTTAGCTCAGGTAAAGCCCACCAGTTATACTCAAGATAATAGCGCTCAAGGTTATTGCCGAGTGCATATCCGATTACCTGGTTGCGGTGCAGATATTTTTCCCAGCGGTTGTTTTTTACATTATAAGTGCGGTTGCGCACCTGTACATATTCCGCATTGATCAAACTGCCAGTCATTCCAAAAGGTAAACCCCATTTAACACCAGCAATAAGTCCAAGCTCGTTGGGTTCCAGATCACCCGGTGATTTCTTTTCAACCTGAAAATCATCAAGCAAAAACTCACCATAGAATTCTATATTATTATCAAAATACAGATCCCATTCAAAGTTGTACATAATATTTGCGTCAAAATTACTGTTGTTTAGGTTGTATCCATAGTAGAACATTAAGGGATTAACAAGTCCCATATCCCAGCCTTGATTTGCCCCGCCGTATAAAATTACTTCGCTAAAGGCAAAACGATATTTATTGGCAATATTGAAACTGAGTTTATGACCATTAAGGTATCGATCAGCGGTGTTTGAAAATTTAGCCTGTGGAGATCCCGCTGTTGAAACCGCATTCATCAACATTCCCCAAAATAAGAACTGAACGGTGCTTTTGCCTAAACGAACATGGTACATATCAAAAGGTTGGCTGTTGTCAGAAAAAAGTAATTGACCTGTTTGTCCCGGCCCGCTTTGCATATAATCACGTCCAAATTTTAAACCAAACCAATCGGTGTTGAGGCTTAGGTAACTTTGTTCAGTATAAGCATAAACGCCCGAGAATTTTTTGCCGATATAATTCTCAGGTGCTTTGTTAAAAATTCTGATATTCAGTTGAAGCGTCAAAATATCCTGGAATGACAGAGTTGCCCTTGGGTTAAGCTGAAACGATCCAAAAGATGAATCAGCCATTTGAAGCGAATTGTAGCCGGCAATTGCATAGGCTCCTGCTTTAAAACCAAGCTTGTCTTTGCTTTTGCCCAAAAAACTCATTGCCTTATTCATTAAGTTCAACCAGCCGGATCCGCTTTCCTCTTTAACAAGCTGCCTGCCTTCAAACTCAAATTCCCGAAGAAGTAATTTTAGCATTTTTTGCTCTTTGGCAGAAAAAGTGTCCGATTCCAAATCCAGTTTCAACAAGAGTTTTGTAATCTCCATTCTTGAAAAAGGACGATTCAACTTGTCCAGTTTTTGTAAATCGCCACGCACGATAAAATAATCAATATAAGAATTTGCCCAGTGATAGGGTTGCAAGGTTTCCTGAGAGAAAACCATGCCGGAAAGTAAGATAAGGATTACGAAGATTTTTGATTTCATATTGACCTGCTATTCAATTGCTTTCAAAGTTTAATATGTCATGCTGAGTCACGAAGCATCCCTTTTAATAATAAGATTCTTCTCTTCGCGTTGCTCCGCTCGGAATGACATTAATTCATGATTAGTTTTTTACAATTTCCCAATTTCCATCAACACTTGGTGTAATTGTCTTTTCACTCGAAATATAATCAATCAAAATATTACGCATTTCTTTGCTAGATTTAAAAATAATCGGGTTGTCGCTTGCACCGGCTGCAGCCATATGTCCGCCGCCGCCACTGGCTCGGTAGCTGTTTAAAGCTACTTTATACTTACGTTTAAGATCAAAAGCTTTGCCGGTTTTGGCATCTTTCATTTTTATGATTCGCTGACCAACCGGTTTACGAACATCAATTTTATAATTTACACCTTCAGCCATGTCGTAATTAAATCCGGGAATCTTTTTACTGCCGATAATTTTGCCATCTTCCATTTCAAAATACTTGGCAGAATACTCAAGGAAATCTTTTATCTGCTGGCCGCTCATTTCAACCATGTAAAGAAAATTCTCATAACGGTACATCCCATAAATATCTTTTATGGAAATTGGCCCGGCTTCCATGCTAAACCGATCGTTAAACGAAGCAGCAAAAGAAATATCTGCTCCTGTATGGGCAATCTGTGCTTTGTTAATTAATTCGATAACGGCAGTATCTTTAAACTTAGATTTTTTTGCATCAATAGCTTTGGTTAATGAGCCGATTTCCGTGCGGATGTATTTTAAAGTAGTTTTATGATAATATTCTGTCAGGTCTAAAATGGATTGAGACGGCTCAACATCTTTCATCGATTCAATCCAGCCACTTTTATTTGTAATTTTCCAGGCATCATTTTCTTTTTTAAGGATAATTTCTATTACGGCCAAATTACGTCCCCAAAACCCGGCATTGATCTTTGCCGGTTCACCGTCAAAGAGCATTTTATTTTCTTTGCCAATTTTCATTGGACCCGCCCGGTGCGAGTGACCTGCAAAAACAACATCAAATTCTTTTACCTGCTCGGCTACCCAGGTTGATGCATTTTCATTGGGAATACCCGCAGCATCACTTGCCGCTTTACTATATTCTGCGTTAAACCCGGCATGAAAAGTTCCCAGCATAACATCCACTTTGGGGCGGAGTGATTTAATTTTGCTTTTGGCAGTTTCAACCATGTCCTGCCATTCAATTCCCGGATAGAGCGTTTTATCAAGCCACATGGGTATGCCAGGTGTTGTTAAACCAAAAATGCCGATTTTAATTGTCCCTCGTTCTATAATTGTGGAAGGTTCAAAAAATGTTCGTCCATCTTCCATAACTGAGTTTGCAGAAAGCCAGGGAAAATTTGAATTCTTTTCAGCCTGTGTATAAACAAACAATCCTTGCTCAATATCATGGTTGCCTACAGCAAATGCATCATATCCCATGTAATTCATTGTTAAAATCATTGGGTGGGTTAAGTGTCTTTCATTTTGGTTAAAATAATAGGCAAGAGGTGTTCCCTGCATTAAGTCGCCCGAATCGAGCAGAATTACATTTTTATGCTTTTGACGATATTCTTTTACACGTGTGTAAACTTTTGCCAAACCACCCCTTTCATCCGGCTGGTCTGTAAAATAATTATAAGGATAAATTTGACCATGTAGATCTGTGGTTTGTAATATGTAAAGTGTATCAGTTTCCTGAGCAAAAGCAATAGAAAGGGAACAGAGAATTATAATTATTAGACGGTTCATAAAAAGTCCTTAAGTTATTGGAAATTATTGAACTAGATCGTTTTTCAATTTATTTTCATAAACAGTAATGTTCAACCAACAGCATTTCAATAGTTAACGGGCACTCCGGAATCTCCATGGGAAACAAAACTGCAAATCAGGTTCTCGGCAAAAAAGGTGAACAGCTTGCTAAAAAATATTTGGAGCAGGCCGGCCATAATATCATTGCAGAAAACTATCGTTCTGGCCGTTCGGAGTTGGATATAATTTCCCAAAAAGATTCAACTGTTGTAGTATCCGAAGTAAAAAGTTTCTATTCCAAACCCCTGGGCGCAGCAGAATTTCGTGTTAATAAGCGAAAACAGCAACAAATTATTAAAGGTGTCTATGGGTTTTTAAGTGAAAATCCTAAATACGAAGGGCAAGATGTACGATTAGATGTAATTGTTGTAGATTTTTCATCTTACCCGGCAAATATTACGCATCATCAATCTGCCTTTTATGATGATGGTGATTATTAGAAATGAATTAATGAATAATTGAATTTTTGATTAGGTGAGACGAGGAAGAATTGTTTTGCATTAATTCAACAGTTCAGCATTTCATTAGTTTATATAATCAGAAAGCCTTATTGCTTGCAACGAATTATAAATAGAAGAGGATTATTCAATGCCCTTTACAGCTTACAGAAACCAGTTTCCTTTTACAAACAGCAAGATTTATTTGAACCACGCCGGGGTTTCGCCACTTTCTACAGATGTGCGTGAAAAGATGGATTGGTTTATCAATAACCGTAGTTTTGGTGAAATTGAATTTTTTGAAGAAATGGTTGAATTACGTGACCAAACACGTTCCTTACTTGCTAAAATTATAAATGTTGAAGAAAATGGAATTGCGTTTACTGCCAACACTTCCACGGGATTCAATTGGCTGGCTCAGGGTTTAAAGTGGAAAAAAGGTGATCAAATCATTTTAACCGATCTTGAATTCCCATCCAATGTTTACCCGTTCTTAAATTTGCAAAAACAGGGTGTTGAGGTCGTTTTTGTAAAAAGCAAAAATGGCTGCATTGAGGTTGAAGATATCGAAAAAGCGATTACACCAAAAACACGGATGATCTCAATCAGCTTTGTAGAATTTAGCACAGGTTACCGTAATGATTTGCTGGCGATAGGCGCTCTATCCAAACATCATGATTTGATTTTTAGTGTGGATGCGATTCAGGGTTTAGGTGCTATTCCGCTGGATGTAAAAGCTTGTCATATAGATTTCCTTTCCTGCGGTGGACATAAGTGGCTAATGGGTCCGATGGGAATTGGTTTTATGTATTTTGAACAAAATTTATTTGAAAAAATATCACCGGCTTTTGTCGGATGGGACAGTGTAACAAACTCTCTTGATTATCTCGATTATAATTTTGAATTACTACCTGATGCGCGACGTTTTGAATATGCAACACAAAACCATTTAGGAATATGTGGCTTATCCGCCTCGCTGGATATATTGCACCGGGTTGGGATTGCAACGATAGAACAGCATCTTCTCATTTTGGGAAAACAAATGGTGGACAGGTTGCCTGACTATGGTATGAAATTTCTGGGGCATGAAGATTCGTTTTACTGGTCTGGTATTTTTTCTTTTTCACACCCTGATGCTGAAGAATTATCTATGTTTTTAAAAAAGCATAATGTGATTTGTTCTATCCGGGATGGTGCATTACGTTTTAGTCCGCATTTTTATAATAACCGCGATGATATCAATGCAATTATTGACTTAATCGGGAAATTCCACCGCTCTCATTTATAAACCAACTTTTAGGAAAAAACAATGAAAAAACATTTAGGCCGGATTGGTTATGGTGCGTTTTTGGGTTTTTTAGCCTCAGTGATAGTTTGGCTAATGGCTAATTATTTTGCCAATGACATTATGTATGAATACGAAGCCAGAACCTATGACTGGCGCGTAAAGAAAAAAGTACAGGATGTTGAAAAATTTTCAATTGACACCGTTGTAATTGTAGATATTGATGGATTAGCCACATCAAAGCTTGGTAAATTTTCACAGTGGCCAAGGGAATACTATCCAAAGCTTATTAAAAACTTAAATGATGGTGGCGCAAAGGTTATCGGGCTTGATATTATCTTTGATAAAGTTCTCTGGCAAACAGAGCAGGATTTACAGTTTGTCAGCTCGGTAAGAGAAGCAGGCAATGTTTTCAATGCGCTCTATTATGGCAAAGCTGATTCTCTGAATTTCCGTTACGAAATGTCCAAAGAGCCGGCAGGTTTTGAAAGTGGGAAATTCCATTATCAGATAAAAGGCAACCCATTACCGGATTTTGCCAAGCAAAAAAGATTTGAAAATGAATTCATTGAGCTTTTAAATGCAAGCACGGGCAACGGTCATGTAAATTTTAATCCCGATGATGATGGTGTTGCAAGGACAATTCATCTGTTCTCTAAATTTAATAATCATTTATATCCGTCGTTGGCTTTGAGAATGTTTATGGAGCTTGAAAAAATTGATGAACTTGCCATGAATGGACCAAACCGACTTGAATTATTTTCCCAGGGTAATTTGGTGCGCAGCATTCCTGTTGATGAAAATGGAAATATGCGAATCACTTATTATGGTACATTTCAAACATTTCGGTATATATCTTTTTATCACGTTTTGGCAGAAGAGGTACCAAAGGAATATTATAAAAATAAAATATTTTTGGTTGGGACCAGTCTGGCAGGCCTGTTTGATTTACGAAGTACTCCGGTATTTCCTGCCTTCCCTGGGGTTGAGATACATGCCAACATAATAAACACACTTATCAATGATGACTTTATTGAGCGGTTAAGTAATACGCAATCGTTTTTACTAATGGTTAGTATCGGTATTATCCTTGGTATTCTGATGAGTTACTTTACACCATTGTATAGTATCCTTTTAGTAATCCTTACAGGCTTTTTCCATGTCATTGTCTCTATGATGTTATTTGATATGAATATCTGGGTAGAAATTGTGTCGCCCATGTTGACAATTTTTGCGACATTTAGTTTGGTCTACATGTACCGCTTTGCAACAGAGGAACGCAAAAAAAGGTTTATCCGCACAACTTTCTCCCACTTTGTAACTAAATCCGTAGTGGATGAACTGCTTGCCAATCCTGAAAAAATTAAGCTTGGCGGTGAAAAGAAAAAGTGTACTGTAATGTTTAGCGATGTGGCCGGCTTTACGACAATCTCTGAAAAATTATCACCGGAAGCCCTTGTTAGCCTTTTGAATGATTATCTGACTCAAATGACAAATATTGTTTTTAAATATGATGGTATGTTGGACAAGTATGAAGGCGATGCAATTATGGCTGTTTTTGGTGCACCTGTTTCTCATGGTAACGATGCTTTTAACGCCTGTGCTACTGCCTTAGAAATGCAAGAGGCCCTGGAAAGAATGCGTGTTCTGTGGCGCAAACAGGGGCGTGATGAGCTTTACGCACGGATTGGTGTTAATACCGGCCAAATGGTTGTAGGCAACATGGGCAGCGAAACCCGTTTTGATTATACGGTTATGGGTGATGCCGTAAACCTTGGCGCACGCCTGGAACCGGCTAATAAGCAATATGGCACAGATATTATGATTGGCGATGAAACAGTAAAAGAAGCAGGTGACAAAATTATCACGCGTCAGCTTGATCTTTTGCGTGTAAAAGGGAAAACTGAGCCAGTCAAAGTTTATGAATTAGTCGGGATTACAGAAAAAGGATTGCCTGATAAAAAAATGAAAGTGATTGAGCTATTTAAACGTGGATTTAAAGAATATCTCGAGCAAAACTGGGATTGGGCAATCAATTATTTTGAGCAAGCCCTGGCAATTGATGCCAAAGACGGCCCTTGTCAGAGATATGTAAGACGCTGTAAATACAATAAAACCGAGCCACCCGGGGAAAACTGGGATGGCGTTTTTACAATGAAAACGAAATAGCAATCCAGTAGAGATAACTTTTCCGTTCTTTCTTTCCTGAAATCTCAATATTGATTGGCTGAAACCGATAAGAAGACAAAGGAAAAAATAGAATAGAAATAAATGGATTTAAAAGATCTTAAAATATTGGTTGTTGATGATAACAATATTAATGTTAAGCTTCTTGACAGAACACTGACCAATAATAATTTTAATGTTGTAAGCGCGTCATCCGGCAAGGAAGCCATAGAAGTTACCAATACTGAAAAACCAGATCTTATTTTGCTCGATGTTCTGATGCCCGGGATGGATGGTTACGAAACGTGTAAAATCCTGAAAGAAAGCAACGAAACAAAACACATACCTGTAATTTTTCTTTCTGCTAAAAATGAAACCGTTGATAAGGCTAAAGGATTAGCTCTTGGTGCGGCAGATTATCTGACAAAACCTTTTGATCCTGTAGAAATTGTTGCTCGAATCCACAGCCATATTGCTATTCGTAAAGATGTGATCGATTTATTTCACAAAAACGAACAGCTGAGGACTGAATTATTAAACGCTCAAAATGGCAAAGAAAAAACTACAACAGAATTGCCATTAAAAAATCTTGAAGCGATTAAAAGTTTAAACTATCGCCAGGCAAATAAATATTTTAGAATTTCTGCACGGGTTAAATTCGCTGCGCCTCCTGTTACAACTGTTTTTATTCCGGTATATGTTGATAATCAAAACTACATTTATATTATATCCGGTGGATTTGCAAAAGATATTAACACGTCTTTTGTTCAATTGCTTTTGCAGCAATTTGCTACAGGTTATTTCAGAGGATTAAAAGAAAAAAACTTTCAGGAAAAAGATTTGTACAATGTGTTTGATATGATTCTGCGGGCCTTTTCCCCCGATATTTATAATGCGGCGTTTACATTATCCATGGGCCATATAAATGCTGCAAAACCAGAGTTTACATCATTTTCTATCCACCAGGCTTTGCCATTAATTTTAAATGAAAACAATAATGTAATTAATCCGGATTCTTTACCCGTTTTTTACGAATCGAAGTATGCCAAAATTATTAAGGCGACTAAAATAAAAATGCGTCCCAAATCGACTTTGGTAAATTATGTCTCCGGTAAAGATATTACTGATCCAGAAACGATGAATGAATTCTGCTTGCCGCATTTTTCATCAGAAAAAAATGACATTGTAGAATCTATTGAAAATTGTTTTTCCAACCTGCCGGAAAAAGAAAATGACCAACTTGTAATGGCTATTAAACTTTTATAATTATTAGCTTTTAAAGAATCTTCTTATCTTGCTTTTGCCCGGGCAAACCTTTAACTTCCGCACTCTTTTTAATAAATTTTTATTTGCAAAACGATGCCATCATCTGGAGTGATGGCATCGTGTTATTTTAAGGCCAATTATGATTAAAATTACCACCATAGAAAAAGACAGTATCGCAGAAGAATTGCAAATCCACAGCGGGGATATGCTCGAATCGATAAATGGTAAAAAAATAAACGACAGACTTGATTACCGTTTTCACCAAAGTGGTGAAGAAATTGAAGTGTTAATTCAGCGCGGCGATGAACAAATCTTGTTTGAAATTGAAAAAGACATGGATGAAGATATTGGTCTTGAGCTTGAAGACATGGAGCTTATGGCCTGCGGTAATAATTGTGTTTTTTGTTTTGTTTACCAAAACCCTAAAGGCATGCGCAAACCGCTTTATTTTAAGGATGAAGATTACCGTTACTCTTTTATGTATGGCCATTACGTAACAATGACAACAATGAAACAATCTGATTTGGAACGGATTGTTGAGCAACGATTGTCACCACTTTATATTTCGGTACATTCTACGGAAGAGAAAACACGCAAGTTTTTGCTGGGTATTAAAAAAGATGATCACCTTTTGGAAAAGATGAAATATCTTACATCCAACGGAATTGAACTACATACACAAATTGTGTTAACACCAGGAGTGAATGATGGTGAAATATTTGACCAGACTGTAAACGACCTGAAACAGTTTTATCCCGGTGTAAAATCCATTGCAGTTGTACCTTTGGGACTAACTCAGCATCGTAAACGTTTAACGCCTTTGCGTATCCATACGGCGCAGGAATTAACTGAGATGATCGATTTTGTTGATCAGCGCAGGGTAAAAATGAAGGAAGAACTGGGCAATAGTTTTATTTATTTGTCCGATGAGTTTTTCATCAAAGCCAAACAGCCGTTGCCTTCTGCAGCTTATTATGATGCGTTTTATCAAATTGAAAATGGCGTTGGCGAGTTTCGTGATATGATCGACACCTTTAATAAAGATTATCCAAAGATGCCCAAAGAGATGTCAAGACTGGTAAAAGTCACCTGGGTAACAGGACTTTTGGCGCATAAGTTACTCGAAGATGAAATCATAAATCCGTTACGCAAAATAAAAAATCTTAATGTTGATTTAACTCCCATAGTCAACAAATGGTATGGGCCGTCAATTCAGGTCTCCGGTTTGTTAGTGGCGGAAGATATTTATGATCAACTAAAAGACAAAGATCTTGGTGATGTGGTTTTACTGCCGCCGAGAGTTTTAAATGAAAATGATTTATTTTTAGATGATTGGACCGTTGAAAAGTTATCTGAAAAACTGGGTGTTGCCTGCCATGTTTATAGTGGTGAAATTTGTGACTTGCCAAAGGAACTGGAAGAGTTTTTAAAACTTCAACAATCGGAAATCGTTAATCCGCATTCATAATTCAGATGCTTTGATTGGCGAGTGCAGATTGCTGAATGATGATTGCAGAAATAAAGCAGGTTGCTGACATTATTGAATGGATAACATGAATAATAAAAGTTCTAACCTGGAAGAAAGACTAATAAAGTTTGCTGTACTTATAATAGAATTAATTGAAGAAATGCCAAATAAAAAGGCAGCAAACCATTTATCGGGTCAACTTGTTCGGTCAGGGACATCACCAGCCTTAAATTATGGTGAAGCACAAAGTGCGGAATCGAGAAAGGACTTCATTCATAAAATCAAAATTGTTTTAAAAGAGTTGAGAGAATCTTTCGTATGTCTCAAGATTATACGGAATGCAAAGCTTTTTAAGTCATTGGAAAAAATTCAAATTGCTTTGGCTGAAAATGATGAATTGATTTCAATTTTTGTAAAGAGTTCGAAGACAGCAGAAAAAAATGCAATTATTAAGAATGATTATCGAGATTAAAACTTCCACAATCGGAAATCGTTAATCCGCATTCATAATTCAGATGCTTTGATTGGCGAGTGCAGATTGCTGAATGAAGATTTCAGAAGTTATAACATAATAGAAAATAAGAAAGTATTGTAAAAATGAGTGAACCAATCGTGGCTATTATTGGCCGCCCAAATGTAGGAAAATCAACCCTTTTTAATCGCATGATCGGATCGCGCCAGGCAATAGTCGATGACAAACCCGGTGTTACCCGTGATCGTAATTATGGGCATGTAGAGTGGACCGGTCAGCAATTTGTATTGATTGATACAGGTGGTTATTTGCCGGCTTCTACCGAACAAATGGATATTGCCATCAAAGAGCAGGTTGATCTTGCTGTAGATGAAGCAGATATTTTATTGTTTGTTGTAGATGCTCAAACCGGGATCACAGAAATTGATGAGCAGATTGCTTCAATGCTGCGGAAAAGTGAAAGCAAAGTACTGGTTGTTGTAAATAAAGTGGATGACCAGCGTAACGATCCGTATGTGGGAGAATTTTATAATCTTGGTCTTGAAGAACCGATTCCAATTTCAGCTATGAAAGGGCGCAGTATTGGTGATTTTCTGGATACACTTGCCTCTGCCATAAAAACCGTTCCGGCGCGTGACCAGGATTTTGACGGTATCAAAATCGCGGTTGTAGGGAAAGAAAATGTTGGCAAGTCATCACTCGTAAATACACTGCTCGAGCAAAATCGTTCGATTGTTACAAACATTCCCGGTACAACGCGTGATTCAATTGACTCGGAACTAAACTATCAAAATAAAAAATATTTATTGATTGATACGGCCGGACTGAAGAAGAAAGCCAAGGTAAAAGAAAACATCCTTTTTTACAGTAATCTGCGTACCTTTCGCAGTATTCAGCGCGCCGATGTTGTGGTTTACATGGTTGATATAAATGAAGGACTTTCCCGCCAGGATGTTTATTTGTTAAACGAAGCCACCAATCAGCGAAAAGGAATTGTTTTACTGCTAAATAAATGGGACTTGATAGAAAAAGATCATAAAACTATAAATGAGTATACTTTGGATATCAGAGAGAGATTGGGCGTTCTGCGTTTCATCCCAATGATGTTTGTATCGGTGCATAATAAGCAAAGGTTGTACAAAGCATTGGATTTGGTGAACACAGTTATGGAGGAAATGACCAAACGGATTCAGACATCTGAACTGAATAATTTTTTTGGTCCGTTAATCCATGAAACCACTCCACCCGCGGTAAAAGGAAAAGAAATCAAAATAAATTATATCACACAATTGCATGCTAATTTTCCTTTGTTTGCTTTTTATTGCAATCACCCAAACCTGATAACGGAAAACTATAAACGTTTTCTGGAGAATAAATTGCGGGAACAATTTGGTTTTAGCGGCGTGCCGGTAATCTTATCTTATAGAAACAAAAACAAAGACGGTTCAAAGTAATTATAAACAATTAATCCAACAAAAAATGTCCAATCCAAAATTCAATCGTTTTAAAATATATTGTTTTCTAATCCTAATCCTATCTGGTTTTATTGCATCACCGTTGTTTGCGGAAATGACTGCTGAACAGAAAGAACTACAGGAAAAAGTAAAAGCGTATTTGGGTGTTGATAATTTAACTCGTGGGCAGAGCGGTGGATTTATTTATCAATTTGCCCTGCGTGATATTTACGATCAGTTGAGCAGGGATTTACAAAAAGCTGCTGACAATTATCTTTTGGCCACAGTACCTACCAGGCAAATGCAAATACAATCACCAAAAGGAAAATTTATTCTCCACTACGATACGACAGACGTACATTCAGTACCATTGGAAGATATTTCACAAAATGGCATCCCGGATTTTATTGACTCCGCTGCAGTATTTTTTGATTATTCCTGGGAGATAGAAATTGATCAATTGGGATTTGAAGCGCCAAAGGATATTTTGGGTAATGAAGTTCAAACCTACACCATAGTTTTTTCAAGCCTTAGCAGTTTTGATTATGGATATACTCTTACCGAACAAATTGTTAACAGTGCCTCTGGAACTTTTTACACAAGTTTTATAGAAATGGATAATGATTTCCAAAATTCCGGGTTGGCAACCAAAGGCTTTGATGGGATGCGTGTAACTGCAGCTCATGAGTTTAACCACGCAATTCAATTGGGTTATCCGGTCTGGGAAAATGTAAATCCATTTGCGCAACGTTATTTTCTGGAGATGCTCTCGACCTGGCTGGAAGAAGTTTTATATCCTGATGTAAATGATTATTATGCCTATTTACCGGGTCTCTTCAGGTCTGTTCAGTCGCTTCGTTTCACTTCGCAATCCAATATGTATGGCAATGGAATTTATTTTCATATGCTTGCTGAACAATACAATCCACAAGTGACAATCGAAATTCTTGAAACAATTGGCGAAGAAAGTGTCGTAGCCCTGAATGCGATGGATATTGTCTTAAAAAAGAAAGGCTCGTCATTTTCTGAAAGTCTCAATGATTATGGCAAATGGATGTATTTTACCGGTAGCCGGTCTGTTGCGGATCAGTTTTTTAATGATGCTGCTGATTTCCCGGAAATTGAAATTTCGGAGTCTGCCCAATATAATGGAAGTACAATAGTAGAATTTGAAACCAAAGTTAATAGCGAGTCATTTTATTATATTTCTGTGGATTCAATTCTGCAAACCGGTGGTTTAGCCTCCATATCAACAAACAGCGATAATCCGGATATCCGCTTAAATCATTTTAATTCTGAAAACATGAATAGTTTCTCAGTTTCATCCGGTGTAAACCAGCCACTTGTTTTGGATTTTATTCCTCAGGATATAGCATTTCTTGTTTCCAACAGCCGCGATACATCAGTAACT